>JABBNV010000341.1:0-380 GCA_019352125.1 Acidobacteriota bacterium
GGTGCGAAGCCCACCACCTTGACCACTGGTCCCACGGCGGTACCACCAGTCTGGATAACTCAGCCCTGCTCTGCTCCTACCACCACCACCTGGTCCACCGATACGACTGGGGCCTGGAACTGAGGCACGGCCATGTCTACTTCACCCCACCACCAAACGCGGTCTTCACCATCCGCGGCACCACCACACCCCGCCGCAACCACTACCACCACCCCCAACTCCCACACACCAGCTAAAGCGGCCACCTGTGGGACCAGACAGCAGAAGAAGCGGCGCAGAAGCGCACCGGAGAAGGCATACAAAGAAGAAGCCGCACACACAAAAGGACCCGGAAGCTCTGACGTAAGGTGTCAGAACTCCCGGGCCCATTGGCTGACAAT
>JABBNV010000341.1:390-2623 GCA_019352125.1 Acidobacteriota bacterium
AGACAGGGCAACCAGTCTTGGCGCCTTCAGCCAGACGGGTGAAGTCTTCCTGGCTCAGTCCGGGAACCTTGGCCTTGAGCGTCAGGTGAATGCCGGTGATGCCTTCGCCAGGCTGGAAGGTGACGTCCGCCGTCGTATGAACTTCCTCGGGAGCCTTGCCTTCTTCGCCCAGTGCGTGGCTAAACGCCATGGAGAAGCAAGCAGAATGCGCTGCTGCAATGAGCTCTTCGGGGCTGGTCTTTCCCTCGGCCTGCTCCGCACGTGCCTTCCACGTCACGTCGTAGGTGCCAAGTCCTGAGCTATCCAGCGTTACTTTTCCGGCGCCGCTGGGAAGGTCGCCGTTCCAGACGGTATGGGCTGTACGCGTTGTTGCCATGATGACTCCTAGAGTTGAGCGATTGGGTATACATCCATCCTAGGCATGCTGCCCGGACGAACCAACAGCGGTTAGTTCCAGAGCACCGCAAGTGCGATGTTGATCAGGCCCAGCCCGCCGACACCATGTGCCAGACCGGTGCTGATCTCTTCGCCCTTCTTGGCCTTGCGTGCGCCAATGGTGGCGAGGACGGCAACGGCAACGCCGATGGCGAATTTGATGCCGAGTTTGAAGTAGTTCGGATCCGAGTTGGGGATCATCGGCAGGATGCCCATCATGGCAATACCGGTGATGAGCTGGACGTAGGCACCATCGCGCTGCCGCGGGTGCACTGTGGGCTTCTTCATGTTGGCGATCCAGATGCCTACCACCATTGCGGCGCCAACAACGTGGATGAACAGGAGGATGTTAAACAAAATAGTCATGACCACAGCTTATCGACACTTCGTTGCCAAAACACTTCGTCGACAAAACACACGTGCGTCAACGCATGAGGGGCACCCTCCGCAGTGGAGAGTGCCCCTCATAGGCTCGTGACGAGCCGGTGAAGCGAATCCAGTGGTTACAGGCCCAGATCAGCCTCGAACGCGCCCTCTTCAAGGCGTGCCTTCAGAGTCTGCAGGAATCGACCAGCGTCAGCGCCGTCCACTAGTCGGTGGTCGTACGTCAGCGACAGGTACATCATGGAACGGACTGCGATTGTGTCGTCGCCGTCGGCGTTCGTGACAACCATGGGGCGCTTGACGATCGCTCCGGTACCAAGAATTCCCACCTGAGGCTGGTTGATAATCGGAGTATCAAACAGTGCGCCAACGGAACCGATGTTGGTGATGGAGAAGGTGCCACCGGACAGCTCATCCGGGCCGATCTTGCCGTCCCGAGTGCGGGCTGCAACGTCAGCGATCTTGGACGCCACGCCGGCGAGATTCAGATCGCCTGCGTTGTTGATGACGGGAACCAGCAGGCCCTTGTCCGTGTCAACAGCAATCGCGAGGTGCTCAGCGTTGTGGTACGTGATCTGCTGAGTTTCCTCGTTGTATTCCGCGTTCAGCTTGGGGTGCTGCTTGAGCGCCTCGGCAACGGCCTTCGCGATGAACGGGAGGTACGTGAGTTTGACGCCGTTGGTTGCCTCAAAGGAGCCCTTGGCCCTGCCGCGGAGCTTCACGATGCGGGTCATGTCCACTTCGTGCACCTGAGTGAGCTGCGTGGAGATGTCCAGGGATTCGCGCATGCGGCGGGCGATGACCTGACGGATGCGAGGTGCCTTGGCCGTGGTGCCACGCAAGGACGACGCCGCCGCGGCTGGCTTGGCAGCGGACGGTGCGGAAGCAGCGGGGGCTGCTGCAGGCCTTGCTGCGGCTGCCTTGGCTGATTCAGCTGCGTCCAGGACGTCCTGCTTGCGGATGCGGCCGCCCACGCCAGTGCCCTGAATGGTCTTCAGGTCAATGCCGTTGGTGTTGGCCAGCTTGCGAACGAGCGGGGTGACATACCCTGCGTCGCTACCGCCATTAGCCGGAACTGCGGGTGCAGTAGACGGTGCAGGAGCAGGTGCCGGTGCGGCAGGAGCAGCCTTGGGCTGCTCGGCTTCGGGGGCAGGTGCTTCAGTACCCTCGGAGGACGACGGCGCAGCAACTGGTTCTTCGCGCTCTGCAGACGGTGCCGCGGCTACGGGCTCTGCAGCCTGGGGCGCCACTGGTGCTGACTCTGCTGCGGGAGCGGACGCGCCGGAACCGATGATCGCAAGGACCCAACCAACTTCAGCGGTTTCGTCCTCGTTCACCCGGATTTCCTGCAACGTACCAGCAACGGGGGAGGGGATTTCGGTGTCTACCTTGTCAGTGGAGACTTCCAACAGGG
>JABBNV010000342.1:0-2253 GCA_019352125.1 Acidobacteriota bacterium
GAGAACCCTGTCATCGGACTACGGACTCGCTCCGTCAGCGGATCGGGAGAGCATCGTGGAAGGCCGGTACTTTCCGGCCAGCCTCGACGGGAAACCGGTGAGTTGTACAGTCCGCCACCCTGACTTGGTGGTCTGTGATGGACACCAGGTTTCACGCCACAAGGCGTAAAACCAAGACACCGCGGATTCGGTACCTGCCGGAACCGCACCTAACACCTGATGAGGGAGTTCGTTTTGAGCACTATTACCAATCGTCTCGCAAGCGAGTACCAGAACATGTCGAACGTTCGTAAGGGCGTTTATGTTGTGCTGCTGCTCGTCGTCGTCGTCGTCGCGGTCGGGGTTTTTACCGGCCTCATCGACCCTTTCGCCGTTCACACGGGAACCACCGCGGTAACCCCGGCAACACCGGCACCCACAGGCAAGTAGCTAATGTGGGGCCAGGTTCGCCTGGCCCCACATTGTTGTTCTATTGGCCGAAAGCGAGGAAGGATGACAAATGCGGGAACACGATAATCAGCATTGCACCTGCACTCAGCGCCGGTCCCAAAGGCAAGCCGGTGATACTGCGGCTCGCCATGGCAACGACGAGAGCTACCGGTCCAGCCAGAGCGAACGGCAAGATCAGGGAACCGAGGGCGGACGCATACGGCCCCCACACTCCCAGGACCAAAGCCAGCACGGTCGCATATTTCACATCTCCCATGCCCAGGCCCCCCACCAGGAAAGCCAGAAGCCAGAAGATGACAAGTACGCCCGCCATGGACGCGAACGCAATAGCCACCGTGGCCCACGACGTAACACCAATAATCCCAGACACCAGCAATACCGCCGTCGCAAAGCCACCCATGGATCCGACCAGAACATCTGGCAGCCGGGTCGTCATCGCATCGACAACTGCCAGAACAACAGCGATGGCCGCGGTCACGGCTGCGAGAACCCCCAACAGCGGATTCTCGCCGGCATGCGCGGTGAAGGCAACAGAACCCAAGACAATGGCTCCCACACCGGTCGGGACGGCAGCCCACGGCCGCGCCAGTTTAGGCAGCCACGGCTCCGCTCGGTCGGGGATAATGATTCCTTCATCTATGTCAGCGGCGCTCACCAGACACTCCTTACGTCGTCTTTTATCTGCCCAAAATCATGCGTAGAGCTGCCCTTGACAGCGCCTCGCACCAGAAAGATTTCACGCCATGAGTGATCTAGATAAACCAGCAGTGTTGACAACCATCGCCGCGGCTGAAGCCGCTAACGGACACGCGTGGGCGTCCCTGCATATACAAATGGTTGCTGATGTTCTGACGCTTGCGGCCCTCCTTGCGGAGAACAAGGACGCTATCGTGGACATTGCCCCACTTCGAGCGCTACCTGTTCCTTCCGTCCTTTCTAGTGCCGTTGATGCCCATCGTAAGTCGCTGCTTGGATCGGTGAAACGCTGGGAATTGGCCGATACCCTTCAGCGAAAATTCATCCCTCACCAGTTGCCGGCTATTGGGTTAGATGAAGACCCTGACACGTACGCACGATTCCTCGTTCAGGGGCGCACCGCAGCGGAATCGGCAGAACGCCTCTCAGTTCGGGCCCAACGGTTAGCGGCAATGGCGGAATCATTGGAAGTTACAGACATGGCCGCTGCAGCTAGGACACGTGTGTCATCGGCAGTGGATGCGTTCACTGGTCACCACGTGGCCGAAGCTGTTCGCGGCGGAGATGACCGGCTAGCTCTTGTTGAAACGGCTGTGCACGCTGTCCTGATAGGAGTAAAAGGGCTGCGCGCTTCCGCCGTTGGACTCCATCAGGAACTTCTGCCCGTGACAGCGTCCGCAGGTTGCGGGAGTATTCGCGTGGCTGACCGGTGAAAGCACATCGGCAGCCGCCACAATCTGGTTGGCATTGCCGTGGCAGTCCTGGCAAGTGGCGGCGGGGCTCTTCCCGGTGCGGCTGCCCCGGGCGTGCAGGGAGTGTGCCCACGCCTGCTGTGCGTCGGCATGGCAACCGGCACAGGTGACCTTTGCAGGCGGCTGCTCGTGGGCCAGGCTCTTTACGTCGGTGTGGCAATCGACGCAGGAGAACATCGAGCCGTGGATGGAATGGCGAAGCTTGTTCTTGTCGACGAAGAGAGTGACAGGCTTTCCGTTGACATCTGTGCTCAGCGAGGCATCGGAGTGGCAGGTGAGGCAGTCTTCGTCCTTGAGCTTTGGCGCGGCGTGTGCGTTGCAGGCCCAGATAAGAAGGAAAAAGACGAACGTGCGG
>JABBNV010000342.1:2263-2622 GCA_019352125.1 Acidobacteriota bacterium
ACCATCTACGTGCGGAGTCCACACCTTGAGGAGAAGCCTCGCACGCATAGACCCGCAGTGATTGGGATCACAAGCGGCAATTCCGGCATTGAATGGCGGAGAAGGAACCCGATTTCAGCGCATGGAAAGCGGATAAGTCTGCCGCGCGCAAATGCGCCTGTAGGGTGCTGCGATTCAGTGCTTTAAGCGCTGCTCTTGTGCGGCACACGCTCAGTCTTCATGGCCACTGGAGCGGTCAACCTGCCTCCATGGAGCGGCATCCTATGCAGGCAGAGTCGGAGTGCACCGCGCAAAGCAGAGCAGCTCGATGTGTTTTGGTTCAGGAAAGAATTTGGAAAGAATCTCGTTTCTATGGAGCG
>JABBNV010000033.1:0-291 GCA_019352125.1 Acidobacteriota bacterium
GTGGTGGTGCGGGACGGCGCGGTGCGCGAAATCGATGTGGTGGAGCTGGTGCCCGGGGACGTGGTGCGGCTGGCGCTGGGAGCCATCATCCCCGCGGATATCAGACTGCTGACAGCTGCGAACCTGCAATGTGACGAGAGCATTCTTACTGGTGAGTCCTTGCCAGTGGAGAAGGATCCAGCACCCTGCGTGGGGGATTTGGCCTTGGGTGACCTGCAATGTTGCCTCTTTATGGGAACCATCGTTCAGGCGGGCAGCTGTACAGGAGTGGTGGTGGCCACCGGTGGCCAC
>JABBNV010000033.1:301-6963 GCA_019352125.1 Acidobacteriota bacterium
TCGTGCTCGGGCTGGGCAGCGGCGTGGCCCGCCTCAACGAGGACTGGCACCACGCCGAATTCGGCAAGATCGCACTGGGTTTGGGAGAGCGGCAGCCGCAAACAGAGTTCCAAAACGGTCTTAAGCGGTTCTCGTTGCTCCTCTTACAGGTGGCACTTGGCCTGACAACGTTAATCTTCATAGCCAACTTGTTCCTAGGGCGGCCCCTCCTCGAATCGCTGCTGTTTTCCCTCGCTATTGCTGTTGGCATTACGCCGCAGTTACTTCCAGCCGTAGTAAGTACGTGTTTAGCCGCGGGTACGCGGGCGTTGGCCAAGCGGAAAGTCCTAGTCAAACGGCTGGTGTGTATTGAGGACTTGGGCGACATGGATGTGCTGGTCACGGACAAGACCGGTACCTTAACCGAGGGTCACATCAGCTTTACCCGCGCCCTTCCCGTCCGTTCCGAGACTACCGACGCCGGACTGTTTGCTTTGGGCTTGATCTCCACCGAAGCGGACTATTCGCAGGGCGCAGTAACTACGGTGGGCCAGAATCCGCTGGATGCAGCGCTGTGGGAAGCACCGGAGGCGGCTGAATTTGACGCAAGCGGCCACCGACGGCTGTCTATCATTCCTTTTGACCACCAACGGCGGATGACGAGCGTTCTAGTCGTAGACGCGCACGGCAATCAACAAATCATCACCAAGGGGTCACCGGAAGATGTTCTGGCTCGCTGCCCTGAGATTCCGGCCCAGGCGCAGGATGCACTGAATCAACAATACGACGCCGGGGCGCGAGTCATCGCGGTGGCGTCACGTCCAGTGGTTAACCGCGCGACAATAGGGCACGAGGACGAACAGGGCCTGAGCTTGGTAGGTTTTCTCGTCTTTCTGGATAAGCCGAAGGTAAACGCTGATCAGTCCTTGTTGGAGCTCGCGGCACTGGGCATAACAGTCAAGATTGCCACGGGGGATAACGCCCGAGTGGCGGAGAAGGTCTGCCGCGATTTGGGTTTGGCCTCAGGTGGAACACTTACCGGCCAACAGATCGACGCGCTGCAAGATGCTGACCTTAGTGACGCAGCCAGGGAGGCTAGCATTTTTGCCCGCGTTTCACCCGAGCAAAAAGCCCGGATTATCAAGTTGCTCCGTAAACAGGGCCGCGCCGTGGCGTTCATGGGTGACGGGGTTAACGACGCCTTGGCGCTTCACGCTGCGGATGTGGGGATCTCCGTGGAGACCGCGACTGACGTCGCTAAAGACGCGGCGGACATTGTGCTGATGGACAAGGATCTTGGCGTACTGGCAGAGGGTGTCAGGGAGGGCCGGCGGATTTTCGCCAACACCATCAAATACGTGCTGATGGGAACCTCAAGCAACTTCGGCAACATGTTTAGTGCCGCCGCGGCTTCGGTGGTGCTGAGCTTCCTGCCCATGCTGCCGGGACAGATCCTGCTCAACAACCTCCTCTATGACACGGGGCAGCTCGCTATCCCGGGGGATCGTGTGGACGAAGAACAACTACGCGCACCCTCGCACTGGGACATTGGCTTTATTCGCCGCTTTATGTTCCTCTTCGGGCCTATTAGCTCGCTATTTGATTTCGCCACGTTTGGCCTGATGCTGTTCGTATTCAACGCCGTGCCGGGTGAATTCCGCGCCGGCTGGTTTATCGAATCCATTGCCACCCAAACACTGATCATCTTTGCCATCAGAACTCGACGCGTGCCGTTCTTGCGTAGTCGCCCCTCAGGTGGCCTGATCGCGGCTTCGCTGGGTGTAGTGGCCGTTGGCATTTACCTGCCGCTCTCGCCCCTGGGGGTAGTGCTCGGTTTCGATCCACTGCCCATCCCCTTCTTCCTGGCGCTACTGGCCATGACCGTCGTGTATCTGGTGCTGGTGGAGATTGCGAAGCGCTGGTTCTTTGGCCGGCCGATCCAAACTAAGGTGGGCGTTCGCCGTCGTGATCATACGCACCGGGTACACCGCCGTGCGGCTTCATTCAGTGTTCCGCAACCATTGGACGGGCACTAGCTAGGCTAGAGGTTAGCGTTCCACATGTTCATACCGCTTGGTGTGCCTACAACGCTCAAGGACGTAAAGGAGATGTCATTGACTCAGCACATTGTGGTGGGGGTGGACCCTTCAAAGTCTAGCGCTGCCGCTGTGCGGTGGGGTGCGTGCCGGGCGGAGCGACTTCGCAGTGAATTGATCCTGGTTCATGCTGTCCTAGACTTCGAGGTTCCACTGGGTAAGAGAATGGCCGCCAGTGGACAAGGCGACGCCCCGGACTTCTTGGCAGCTTACGCGCAGACCGCCCGTGAATTAGCTCCATCTGCACAGTTGGAGACTAGGTTGGCTACCGGGGAACCGTCCGCGGTGCTCGCGGAACTTTCCACTGACGCTGACCTAGTGGTGGTGGGGACGGATAGGACGGCCGATGTCCATGGTGAGGGCTTTGGTGTGGTGAATCTACAACTTGCTCTGATGAGCAAGTGCCCCGTTGCCGTGATCCCGACCTACGTCGCACCCCAAGCTTTTGGCGTCGTGGTGGGGATTGATGGGTCCGCAAACTCCTTGGCCGCCGCGGACCTTGCCGCCACGGAAGCTGAAGCGCTGGGCCAGGACCTTACCGTGGTCTATGCGCCGGGCAGGCATCATGGGCTGGGAGCTGTGTCACAGGACGAGACCCACGGGCAGGCAGTCCTTGAGCAAGCCGTCGCTGGCCTGCGTACCCAACACCAGAATTTGGCCATTATGGGTTCCTTTGCTGGTGATCAAGAGCCGGTAGAGGCCTTGACTCGCGCGGGCCAGACTGCTCAGCTCTTGGTGGTGGGAAGCCGTGGAATGAGTTCCGTTAAGCACGCGATCATGGGATCCGTGACATCCAATCTGCTCGCACGAGTTCCCTGCCCGCTTGTCATCACCCGGCCTGTA
The DNA here is from genome assembly GCA_019352125.1 of Acidobacteriota bacterium. Classification (GTDB taxonomy): domain Bacteria; phylum Actinomycetota; class Actinomycetes; order Actinomycetales; family Micrococcaceae; genus JABBNV01. Next base: position 3,220 of record JABBNV010000033.1, read on the forward strand.
GGGACAGGATGGTCATAAGGAACCTCCGATCTGCGTTGATGCCCATTTGCCTGCATAGTTGGTTGCGGGCCTAGGGAGGCACTCTTGGCACGGTTGGGGTTCTGGGACCGAAAGATGATGCCTGCGGGCTGAATTGAGGATGAGCCTGTGAAGGATGATGCAACGGGACTGAGTGCGCCAGCGCAGCAGTTCGGGGAAAATAGCCGCATCGAGGACTTACTCAAGGAGTTCATCGAACGTGCCGGTGAGTTGCTTTCCACGCAGGACAGAATGCGGGGGTTGCTGTCAGCGGTGACTTCCGTCGCGGAAGATCTCAGTCTGGACGCGGTCTTGGAACGCTTGGTGCAATCCGCCTGCTCACTGTTGAAGGCACGCTACGCTGCGTTGGGCGTCATTGGGGAGGACAAATCACTGAGCCGCTTCATCACCGTAGGCGTCGACGAAGAGCTCATTCGAAAAATTGGCCCACTGCCCACCGGCCATGGGGTTCTGGGCCTCCTCACAAGTGATCCGCGCCCGCTGCGGCTGCACAATTTACACAAGCACCCTTCTTCCTACGGTTTTCCCGAACACCATCCGCCGATGGTCACCTTTTTGGGTGTTCCCGTGCGCGTACGGGACAAGGTCTTCGGAAATCTCTATATGACCGAGAAAGAAGACGGGGAGGACTTCACGGCTGAGGATCAAGAATTGGCTGTGGCGTTAGCGGCGGCCGCAGGAGTGGCCATTGAAAACGCAAAGTTGTTCGAGGACGCCCGGCTTCGCACCCGGTGGTTGGAGGCGTGCATGTATGTCACCGGCAAAATGATGGATGATATGCGTGACACCAATGAGCTCAGCCTTGACATGATCGCCGCCACCGCTTTGGCCGAATCGGATTCGGCCACCACACTGGTTGGTATTTCGTCCGATGACGGAGCTGAGCTTTACGTCTCAGCGTCAGCAGGAGAGGGCTCGCCCCAGCTGACGGGGCGTACGTTAGCCATCACATCAGCGATACTCTCGGACGTGGTGAAGCGAGGTGTGCCTACTGTTTTCGAGAATGCCACGGATTTTCTGGGATCCATGGAAAGGTGGGCGCTCGGGCCCATCATCGTCATTCCGTTGGGCCTTCAAGGAACAAATCAGGGCCTGCTGATCCTGGCGCGCAATGAAGGCATGGGCGGCTACTCCCAAATAGTGGTGGAAATGAGCGCCGTATTTGGCTCCAACGTTGCTTTGGCGATGGAGCTGGCTAGGACTCACAGGTTGCGGGAACAAATTCTGGTGTTCACTGACCGAGACCGAATCGCCAAGGACCTGCACGATGTGGTGATTCAGAGAATCTTTGCAGCAGGGCTCAGCGTGCAGAGTCTGCAACGGTTTGTCACGGACAACAAGGCAACCCAGCGCATTAGAGCTGTCACCACAGAACTTGATCAGACTATTCGCGACCTGAGAGACACCATTTATTCGCTAAAGATCGGAGTAGGAGAAACCGAGCCACTGAGTGATTTGATCCTCCGGACGGTTCGCAATGCCGCCAAGCCATTGTTGTTTGCGCCCCGGTTGAATCTGGCCGGCCCCATCGACACGGCGGTACCCGACGAGGTGGCCAAGCACCTGCTGGCGGTCTTGAGCGAAGGCTTGAGCAACGCAGTCAGGCATGCGGAGGCAGGAGCCATCGAGGTATCCATTGACGCAAGGGGGGACGAGTTAAGCGTCGTGATTATCGACGACGGCGTTGGAATGGGGGATTCCGGAAGGAGAAGTGGGCTGGCCAACATGGAACAGCGGGCCACATTACTCGACGGGACCTTTGACGTTGTAAGCGTTATCGGGAAGGGAACCCGCATTAGTTGGTGCGTGCCCGCCGTTCAGCCCCAATAAAGGTTTTTCAAGCGCTGCCTCCGCTCAGCTTCCCGCTAGGGGGTAGCTAGGGGAGGAGGTTCAAAGAAGTGTCCCAGTTGAAATTCTCATGGGCAGTACCCACCTGCAGGCCCATGATCAGCAGCATAATGCCCTCCAGCTCGCGAGCACGGCGTAGGGGGCCGGCATCGATGGGACGCAGACCGGAAGCTGCAACCACTGCGCTTACCTTGAGCTTGGCATCCTCCGAGTCTCCAGCGATGAAGACGTCTAGGGGAATGCCGGAGACTACGCCCGATTCTAGTGGTTTGGCGAAACAGGTGTTGAATGCTTTGACCACTGATGCGCCAGTACTGGCATGGAGAGCTACCTGTTCAGCCGCTGATGATCCTGCAGGTGTCACCAAGTGATCGAACGTAGCAAAGTCCACCGGGTTGCTGATATCCACCACAACGCGGCCGTCCAGAGTATCGCCATAGATTTGCACCGTCTTGATGGCTTCCGAATAGGGAACAGCCAAGAAAATTATGCCTCCTTCAACGGCAGCGCCCTCAGCTCCGCCCTGGGCGCCAGCACCAAGGGATTCCACGAGCTCGCGGGTTTTCTCTGTACTGCGGCCCAGAATCTGTACAGAATGCCTCGCCGCCAGCATTCTGACCGCAAGTGATCTGGCCATGTTGCCGTTGCCGATGATGGTGATCTGTGCCATGAGTTTAGAGCCTTTCAGAGTTGAATAAATAGGTAGGGTGGAGGCTGCTGGTTGAGGTCTTATTCGTCCGAGGCGTGGAGAGCAACGGATTGCTGAGTCCACCATTCGTTCGGTGCAGCCACTCTGAATCGCCGGCCGGTGACCGAACTGGGCGTTATTCGCACGAAGGCGTCCTTATGCCCAGTTTGCCAAGGGAAAAGCATCAGCGAGAGAGAGTCCAGCACGTCCTCCGTGGAATTGATGAGTGCGGCATTACCCTTGAGCACCACGCTCCACACCACCCCGCTGACGGGATCGACGCCGTCGGCCTCCAAGGCAACCGGTGTCTCGCCAAGGGCTGCGGCTAACTTGGTCCCCTTTCCGTTCTGGAACACCACAGTGCCGTGATCCACGGCAAAATTTATGGGGAAGATGTCCGGATGATCCGTGGCCCAGACGGCCAATCGTCCAAGTGAAACACCGCGAAGCAACGCCCAACACTCGTGGACGGCTAGTTCAGTTATGGGTGTAGCGGCTGGTGTGTCCATCATAATTTTGAGCGTAGACGCAGGGTAGGGGCGGCAGTAGGGTCCTAAGACCCAGTACGTACGTCTCCTGAATCACTCTCTAGTTTTTCCCAGAATCACGACGTATCGTTGAGTATCGTTCACTACATGCTTCACTACTACCAAGGAGTACCTGATGCGCAGTTCATTTCCGGCAGGTGGATTCGGTGGCAACAATTTAGACGGCGTATGGCAGGCCGTGGACGAGCTGCGTTCAAGGTTTGAAAAGCGCACGGGCACCCGTGCCGGCAGAGGTGAAGTGCGTTCAGCAGTCCTGGCTTTGCTAGCGGAACGACCGATGCACGGCTATCAGATTATTCGTGAAATTGAGGAGCGTAGCGGGGGAAGTTGGAAGCCCAGCGCAGGATCTGTATACCCTACGTTGCAATTGCTGGCGGACGAGGGACTGATCAGCGCAGAAGAATCCAATGACCGGAAGATTTACTCGCTCACTGAGGCGGGAAGAGAAGCTAGCGCTGGCTCCGATTCTTCGGTGCCGTGGGGGGCTTCGGACCAGCAGCCTCAGCCCGGTTTCGGCGCTCTGCCCAAGGCTGGCGTGGAGCTGGCCCAGGCTGCGGCTCAACTTGGCCGTAGCGGCTCGGCAAAGCAAGTCCAAGAGGGTATCGAGGTACTCGAGGACGC
>JABBNV010000033.1:6973-15676 GCA_019352125.1 Acidobacteriota bacterium
CGTCGTCGGTTGTACTCGATCCTTGCTCAGGATTGATTGAGGGGGTGAGCGGGGCTGCGTCGGGGCAACGCAGCGGTGTAAATTCCGCCGCGTCCCCACAGGAGACAAGGGGACGATACCGGCGGATTTTGCGATTTGCCGCACAGAATCTGGCGGTGATCTGGTGGTTTGAGCTTGTTCTCCCTCGCATCGGTTTGCGACAAATAGCGGAGCGCACCAGGGCACACCGCATGACCCGCTTTGCTCAACGGTTCCGCATCCTTGCAATGGAGCTGGGCGGGTTGATGATCAAGGTGGGGCAGTTCATGTCCTCTCGCCTCGATGTGCTACCGCCTGAAATTACGGCCGAGCTCGAAGGCCTTCAGGACGAGGTTGAGCCCGTGCCGTTCGCGCAGATCCGGGCCCTGGCCGAGGTGGAGCTCGGTTCCCCGCCCGAAGTGGTGTTTGCTGCCATTGACCCTGCACCCGTCGCGGCGGCCTCCCTGGGGCAAGCACATCGTGCGCAACTCCGTGGCGAGGACGCGGCATATACCGGCCTCAACAACGTTATTCTCAAGGTGCAGCGGCCAGGAATTGCGGCCATTGTCGAAGTAGACTTGGCGGCCCTGCGCAGGGTTGCAGGCTGGCTCAGCCATATACGCCTCGTCTCCCGGCGAGTGGACGCGCCGGCCTTGGTTGCGGAGTTCGCACACACAAGCCGTCAAGAGATCGACTACCTGCATGAGGCTGCAAATCTGGAGCGCTTCGCCGCCGATTTTTCATCTGATGCAAGAGTGAGTCTGCCCAGCATTGTCTGGGAACGAACCACCAGACGCGTCCTCACGATGGAGGATGTCGCAGCCATCAAGATCTCGGACACTGCTGGGCTGCGCGCTGTTGGTATCGATCCAGCAAAAGTTGCGCCGGAATTTGCCTCAATCATGTTTGATCAGCTGTTCATCAATGGGTTTTTCCATGCCGATCCCCATCCTGGAAACATTTTTGTGACACCAGTCGCGGATCCCTCCGGGGACGGGAAGTGGAAGCTCACCTTTGTGGATTTTGGCATGATGGGTGAGGTTTCACCCCAGATACGTTCCGGCTTGCGCAGGTTGCTGATTGCTGCCGCTGGACGTGACGGTGCGGGTTTGGTGGCCGCCATGGAGGACGTCGGAGTGCTGGTGCCCTCAGCCAACGCCCAAGAGCTGGAACGCGCTATGACGCACCTTTTCGCTAGATTTGGCGGAATGGGTTTCGCCGAATTGCGTCACGTAGACCCGCGGGAGTTCCGTGATTTTGCCGCTGAGTTTGGGGATGTGGTGCGCTCTCTGCCGTTTCAGTTGCCGGAAAACTTCCTGCTAATAGTCCGTGCCATGTCACTGACATCCGGAGTGTGCAGCACGCTGGACCCACGCTTCAATTTGTGGGACTCGATTGAACCCTATGCGGCACGGCTGCTCCGCGATGAGAGCGGCAACGTGATCAAGGACGTAGCGCAGCAGACGGTTGATACCGCCGGGTCAATGCTGAGGCTGCCGCGGCGACTTGATGGAGTATTGAGCCAGTTGGAGAAGGGCTCGCTAGCTATCGCCAGTCCGCAGATTGAGCGTCAACTTGGGAAGCTCACCACGCTGGCCCGTAGTGCCGGCTCGATGGTGGTCTTCGGAGCTCTGCTCATAGCTGGTGCGATCATTCGAGCGGAAAACGCAGTCTTGGGCAACCTGCTAATGATTGCCTCAGCGGTGCCGTTACTGCATGGATTATGGGTACGACGGCGGCCCTGAGCCTGGTGCGGAATGCGAGAGGTTGCCAAATTCTGCCGGACATTTTTCCAAATTGCCGTTCGTGTTGGCCTAATGTTCACGTCCACGGTGATTGGATAGGCCTATATGAGAGTGAACGGCGTTTGCCGTATCCACCAGAGTTGTCAGCGAATAGTTAGGCAGTCATGGATTTCATCGAGGCTGAGCACCCCCGGCCGCGCCACTTCCTGCTTCATCTCAGCGATACCCATTTAGTCGGTGGAACAGACCTTTTGTACGGTGGTGTGGATAGTGCCCAGCGTCTGCGAGAGATCTTCGCTGAAATCCAAGCATCAGGTGCAAGGCCAGAAGCGGTCATTTTCACCGGGGATCTTGCGGACAAGGGCGAGTCCCAGGCATATGCCACGCTTCGGGAAATTGTTGAGCCTGCCTGCGCAGACATGGGTGCGGAGATTATCTGGGCGATGGGCAATCACGATGATCGGAGTAATTTTCGTGTTAATCTGCTTGAAGAGCCTGCAAATACTAGGCCGGTGGATCATACGTACTATCTCAATGGCCTTCGCGTGATTGTCCTGGATACCTCAGTACCTGGCTTTCATCACGGGGAAGTAAGTGCGGCCCAGTTGGAGTGGCTCGCCGGTGAACTGGCCACCCCCGCCCCGGACGGTACCATCTTGGCCCTTCATCACCCACCGGTTCCCAGCGTGTTGGATCTGGCCGTCTTGGTGGAATTGCGTCAGCAGTCGGAGTTGGCGGGCGTCCTGCGCGGGTCAGATGTGCGTACTATTTTGGCCGGACACCTTCACTACTCAACCACCGCCATGTTTGCCGGAATTCCTGTCTCGGTGGCATCGGCCACGTGCTATACGCAGGATCTCAACGTACCGGTGGGCGGCACCCGTGGGCGCGATGCTGGCCAATCCTTCAACCTTGTCCATGTCTACGAGCACACCGTGGTGCACTCCACGGTGCCGTTAGGATCCGGGCTGACGGTTGGCGAGTACGTCGATGCGCGGGAAACTCAGGCTCGGCTCAAGGCTGCAGGCATTAGAATTCCGGACCATACGCCCAGAACCACCAGCATCCCCCTTCAGGTGCAACAGCATTAGCTAGCTTCTGGCAGCGGCTAGCCGGTAGCGCACCAATACTCTATTCCGATTCCCTTTCCCAAGGCGCGGCCAGGGGAAAGTACTTTCGCAGAAAGTCGGTCACTACCTCAGCTCGCTCTTCGGCGGGGACCTCCGGAAAGCTGCCGTCATTGAGGCAGAAAAAGTCCACATTGCGCTTGGCCAAAAGCTTCGGCAGATAGTTCAGGCCCGCGCGCGTGGTTGTATCCACGTACCGAACCTTTGCTCCAGTTTGGATCGTTGCCCGGCCAGTGAGCAGACCGTAGTAGTGATAAAGGGAATTGGTGACCGAGATGTTTTCCGCTGCACGGAATCGGCTGGCCGCCGTGGCACGAAATTCCTCGGGAAATTCCTGTTCCATCCGAGCCATCACACTACGCCGAAGGGGCGCGGCTGAATGTTCTAGGTGTCTGGTGGTGATCCGCCCGAACCGCTCCCAGAGGAGCTTCCGATTCACGCGTGCGGCATTTTCAAAGCCACTCCGCCGGGCATCATTTTCACCGAGACCGATGCGGGTTTCGGCTTCAATAAATTTGGTAATGCCGCCCGGCGTGAAAAACATGTCCGGGCTCACGGGGCGGCCAAAAAACATATCGTCATTGGAGTAGAGAAAGTGCTCCGACAGATCATCGATGTGGTGGAGCTGACATTCCACGGCCTGTGAGTTATGGGTAGGCAGCACGGATGGATCGGCGAAGAATTCCTTACTGCGTACAACTGTCACGGATGGATGTTCAGCCAGCCAGTGTGGCGCGGGGGAGTCTGTGGCAATGAAAATGCGGCGGATCCATGGGGCAAACGTATACACAGAGCGAAGGGCGTACTTGAGCTCGTCGATTTGGCGGAAACGGGCCTCGTGGTCGTCACCCTCGCCAACCACTATGCCTTCCATCTGGACGCGGCGGGCTGCCATGTATTCCGGCGAGCTACCATCTACCCAGGAGAACACAAGATCAATGTCGAACCCTATGTCCGAGGCGTGATCAGCAAACATATTCTCAATGGTCGGCCACATCAGACCGTACTTTTCCACTGTGCCGCGAACGGCGTCTTGAGCCAACAAGGTCCTACGCGTTAAAGAATTCTCCACGGGCAGCACCAGCTGATCGCCCGCAAAGCTCCACAGTTCAATTTGCACGCCCAGGGACGCGCCAAATTCCAAGCCACCAGCGGGCTCCCAACGCGGCCGATAGAGGCGAAGAATCCTCGACTTCCGGTTCTTGGTTAGTGCACCATCTGCAATCAAGACAGCAGATTTCTTTCGGGCATCAACCGTCATCGCATAGAACGGTTCGTCAACGCAGGCTGCCACCAACGCCTTACGAAGCGCGCTCCTGTCTTTCCAATCAACGGAAATGACCGGACGCTCGTCATTGCCGCGAACCAGTAGGTACTTTAGCCCGGCGTCATCCAGGACTCCTCGGATGAATAGCAGGTCTTCCACCATGGCGTCGTGAGGTGTGCGGTCCTTGTTAATGAGGACGTATTTGCCCCGATGTCGAAGCACATCCGCTCGCTGCCCAAAATGTTCGCGGGTGGGGCTTGGCGGTTCCTCCCGCAGGTGTAGCTCCTCATCGGATGCGGGATTGCCATAGTAGACATCGTGGGTGGCGGTCACGTCTGTAATGAGTACTCCAATGCGTTCTGAAAAATCGGGCCCTCACGCTGTAGATGGGGCTACTTGAATAGTAGCCGGTACCGGGAAGTGCGCATTTGCGGCCGCCGCTGCGGGTGGAAATTTATGCCTGGGCGTCCGGATCGATGTTGCGTGTCTCAGAGCGTCGGCCTCGCCGGCCAATCCAGTCAGACAGGTAGATCTTGGGCAGGATCTTTGACACAGCAAAGCAAACGTAGACCAGGGTATTGACGGCAACGAACATCATCAATGTTGCAAACCAGTCTGTCTGCAGGACGGATTCGGGTAGGACCAGTCCGCTGGGCAAGGAATTCACAGTGGTCAGCATTTAGCGCTCCGCCCTGGAATCTAGGGATCCGTCTGCGGTGATGTGTTTCCAATCTGCCTTGCGCCCCAGGGAAATATCCACCACACCTTTGACGTAGACCAGGTTTAGGAACATATCAAAGAGCAGCTCAGGGAAAAGGGTCATTGCCAAGATCCTGGCCCGCCAGCCACCGCGCCATACGGTAACCACCCGTTCTACGCTGAAGATGATGCCCAGCCCTAACCAGAATGGAAACCATATCCAGTTGTCCATGGCCAACATGGTGATCACCATCAGTGCGAAATAGGCGCTCAAGGCAATGACGCCATAGCCAATGCCTAGCTGTTGGGCCCAGTAGCGCAGCGTAGGCGGAGTAATTCCGTATGCCCCAATGTTTTCAAGTGCTCCACGTTGCCAGCGCAAACGCTGGGCCCACAGGGTCTTCCAGCTTGGCATGAGCTCGGTCACCACCGTGCACTCGTGTGGTGAAATCATGAGCGCGCCCAGGGATTTCAGTGCAATGGTTATTTCGTTGTCTTCGGTGAGTGCGGCGGTGTCAAACACTTCACCGGGGGTACCAGGAAGCCGTGTCCCTCGGCTTGCCGCAATGGTGCGCAGCGCTCGGGATCGAAAAAGTGAAGCGGTGCCTGTGAGCACAAAAACCCTGCCGCGCCGTCGTCGCATTTCACGCGCATACCGAATGTATTCGTTGCGCTGAAATTGCCCCAGAATGCCGTAGCCCTCTTCACCATAAAAAAGGCCGCCAATGGCCATGAGCGCGCGATCCTCAGTGAGCCGTCGCGCTGCTGAGTCCAGGAACCCATCATCCAGATTGGTATCAGCGTCCATGACCATCACCACGTCGTTGTCCTTCAATGTGGGAAGTAGCCCTTTGAGCGCTTGGTTCAACGCGCCCGCTTTTTTCTTGGTGTTGTCTACGGATTCGAGGACATCTACCCCAGCTTTTTGGGCCAGTTCCACCGTATTGTCGGTGCAATTGTCCGCCACTACCAGAATCCGTTCCGGTGGGCGGGATTGAATTTTCAGGGACGCAATGGTTGCAGTGATGTGCGACGCTTCGTTATGGGCAGGAATCAACACCGTTACTGTGAGCGGGCCGGCATAGATGCCCCGAGTTTCTGCCATAACAACCGCGGGTCCCAACGGCTTGGCCGTGGTGTTAGATGATCTACGTGCAAGGGTGGCAATCCGCCGGTCAGCCAGCCCGATCCCCGAGGCGAAGAATCCTGCGAGCAATACCGCTGCACTCAGCACTATGATGTCGGGTACTTGGTTTTCATAGACAATATTCCAAATTCCCACGGCCATCCGCTGGATCGGTGGCTCGTCGGAAGGCGGGCTAGTGGAGTCAACAATTATCCACAGCAGTGCGGCCGCGGCCAATACAACACCCGCAATGACCAGGCCCACCGTATGCTGCAATTTTGTGCCCTTCATATGAAAATGTCATCCCTATCATCCATAAAGTCGGCATGGCCGCGTCTAGTGCGCGTAACATGCGCAGCGCCGACACCGGATTCTCAGTAATGGCGCCCCGTATGTTTGTGCTAGGCCACGAGTTTGTTGACGGTGCTGGTTCCCACTGTAGTTGCTTTGCAGTTCTGCTCAACCCGGGCGGAGACACTTTCGCTGCGGCTGTGATCGGTTCCTTGAGCTGAAGTCCCCGAGGAACCCGTGGGAACGCGTGCCGCCCATGTCAATCACTGATGTGTGGGTGCCCAGTTCCAATTCCGCGGCAGTTGATGCTCCAGTAACAATGGCTGACCACTTGCTGGTTGTTCGCGCCAAGTGGGACGTGAGCTGGCTCGAGGTACCGCCGAGCCCTGCATGCCCCTGGTTATCCCGCCAACGGTCAAGTCCGCAGACACTACCCACACACCCGCAAGGCTGCCGCAGGCAATCACCAGGCATTTCAGCCATGGCAACCACGAGGAATCGCGGGTGAGTAATACCGTGCAGGCCATGGTAAAGAAGGGAACCTCCGCTTACGCTCCACAGACGGTGTCTCCTCAAGCAGCCAGCTAAGCCTGGCTAGGAACGGATTTCCAGAGATTGACTGTCCGTACATGGGCCACCGACAGCAGGATGGGTGGCCAATGATGGTGTTCAAATGGGTCCAAGTGAGGCATGATGGGAAATTGGTTCTACCAAGAGTGACATCGCAAAGCACCGTGGATTTCCCATTTTCCAGCGAAAGGATGTTCCTGATGAGTATCGGTTCCGGCGTCGTTTTGTTTGTGATTGGCGCAATTCTCAGGTTCGCCGTGAATGTTCAGGTTGCTTGGGTCAACCTGCAGCTCATTGGCGATATTCTCATGGTTGCCGGGGTGGTCGTCTTTATCCTGGGCCTCATCTTTACCTTCCGTGCACGTCGTAGTGTTTCAACGCGTCGCACCGTTGTTGGCCGGGATCAGGGCGAGGACGTCGTTCAGCAGACTCGCCGGACTGACGACGTCATCTAAGGCACGTCAGCCTAGGCACATTGTCTACAGTGCGTCTAAAGTGCCAGGTCGCTACAGTGGCAGCACAACAGAAAGGGCTCCGAAAATCCCCCGGGCCTCTACCGTTCGCTGGCCAGCATTCGGCATTCCGGATCAAGTCGGGACAGCATGGCCCGTGAAATGGCACCGAGTTGTTCTACTTGTTCGTCAGTGAGTGCGTCGATGACAAGTCTGCGAACAGTAGCTACGTGGTTGGGAGCTGCCGCCACTACTTTTTCCCATCCAGACTGCGTGAGAGACACATTGGTTGCGCGGCGGTCTTGCTCGCATTCGGCGCGATGAACCCACCCAGCGTCTTCTAGCCGGCTCAAAACTCTGGAAAGACGGGGCAGCGTGGCATTGGTGCGTGCTGCCAGGGCGCTGGTGCGCAGTACCCTCCCTGGCGCTTCGGACAGCATGGCCAACGCGTAGTAGTCAAAGTGCGTCAGGCCCTCATCGTTCACTAGTTGCAGGTTCAGTGCAGCGGGCAGTAACTCAGCCACTGCAGCAAACCGAATCCAGGTATCGCGCTCCTTGGCGCTTAGCCAGTGTGGTTGGTTCATGACTCCATCATATCAATAACTTGTATCTACAAGTTAAGTGGGCTAGATTAGTTGCACCAACAACCAATGACCCGGTGGGTCGACGTCAGGGAGTTACACAATGAGCAATGTCACTATCTTTGGTACCGGAAATATGGGCACCGCAATCGCAGGCATTTTTGCAACTGCCGGCGCATCGGTACAGCAACTCGGATCAAGCTCCAGCGATGCAGTCACTGGCGACGTCGTCGTCTTGGCTGTTCCGTACGCAGCGTTGGCACCTATCGCCACCGCCTACGGCGAACAGTTGGCTGGAAAGATCGTTGTAGACATCACCAACCCCTTGAACTTCGAGACCTTTGATTCCCTAGTAGTTCCTCAGGGCAGCTCAGCTGCGGCTGAACTTGCTGCCTTGCTACCATCTTCCAAAGTGCTCAAGGCGTTCAACACCAACTTTGCAGCAACGTTGGCTGGCAAAAAGGTTGGTGCTGTTGATACCGCCGTGCTGATCGCTGGCGATGACCAGGACGCCAAGGCAACTCTTGCGGGACTCATTACCGCAGGCGGGGTAAGCGCAGTTGACGCTGGTAGCCTGAGCCGCGCACACGAACTTGAGGCACTTGGCTTCCTTCAGCTGACCCTCGCCGCTGGCGAAAAGATCAGCTGGACGGGCGGCTTCGGTCTCATCAAGTAATTCTTCACCCGCACCGCGTAGGGACGACCATCGGAGGGTGGTTGTCCCTACGGTGTCTTAATAGGTGCCACCACTGCCAACAGGCTATCCGGTGGGGTGGGTGGCCTGCTGGTAGAACCACTCAATATGTTCTTGCAGTAACCGTGCAGCG
>JABBNV010000033.1:15686-16963 GCA_019352125.1 Acidobacteriota bacterium
GACTTCCCCATCCTTAGCCAACATAGCTTCGTAAATGTTGTGGTGTTGTGATCGCAACACTTCTACTATCTGGGCCCAGTTCTGTAACGAACTCATGGCGCCTTCCACGTAACCGCGGATTGCGCCACTGAGCGATTCCATCATGGTTTCAATCACGGCGTTGCCCGCCAGAGCGCTGAGTGCAACGTGAAATTCGACGTCGAGTATCCGGAAGGCTTCACGGTCAACTTCCGGATCATCCATGGCAAGCAATAAAGCATGGGCTCGGTTCATCGATGACGCGACGGTCGCCTTTGAGGCTGCTGCCTGCGCCGCCCACGTTTCCAGCAGGATCCGTGTTTGGACAACATCGGCCACCGGTAATCGGTTGGTGGCAACGTGCAGGCTCAGGGCAGAAGAAAGACCTGCGGCTGGGTCCGAAATAACAATCGCCCCGGACTTAGGACCGGAGCCCGTGGCTGTTTCAACGATTCCCATTGCGGCCAGCGTACGAATCGCTTCACGAACGGACGCCCTGGAAACTCCGTGCGTCTGAGCCAAGACCCGCTCGCCGGGAAGTCTATCCCCGAGCTTGATGCGGCCGGCGCGCAGATCAGCCTCAATGCTGTTGAAGACAACATCCGACGTGCGCGCTGCAGCGGAAATGTTGGATTCTGATGAAGTCACGCCTTTATCAAACCACGCTTAGCGGCGCATTTCGGCCACAGAGGCGCATTCATGTTCATGAGCACGTCAAAAGGACAGATCACCCATTGCGTGGTATGGTCAGACCACAGATTTCGGCGTGGTAGTGGTGAGGAAGTTTATGAAGATCGCACTCTTTGCGACGTGCATCGTTGATGCCATGTACCCCCAAACCGCACAGGCAACGGTAGCCATTTTGGAACGCTTGGGGCACCACGTAGTTTTCCCCTCTGGCCAAGCCTGCTGCGGCCAGATGCACGTTAACAGTGGCTACTTCAAGGAAGCGCTTCCCGTTGTCACCAATCACGTTAGAGCTTTTGAGTCCGTGGAGTACGACGTGGCTGTGGCACCCTCTGGTTCGTGCGTCGCGTCTGTGAAACATCAGCACTCCATGGTGGCCCGGCGCTTCGGTGATGACGCGCTTGCGGACCGTGCTGACGCTGTGGGGCAGAAGACCTACGATTTGTCTGCGCTACTAACAGACGTCTTGGGTGTTACTGATGCTGCAGCGCAACTAGGCTCCTATTTTCCGCACCGGGTTACGTACCACCCGAGTTGCCATGGGATGCGTCTCCTGAGATTGGGGGACCGGC
>JABBNV010000343.1 GCA_019352125.1 Acidobacteriota bacterium
TGTTGATGGCGCCGTAGCTGCTGTTTCCAGTGCTGTCATCCCGAGTGCCGCTATCAGTTACCGCCGGGTGGCGTGTCAACGATGGCGAGAAACGATGCGGAGCAAACGCTGCTAACTCCCTGTTCGAAATGCCATTCATCAGCTGACGGCAGGTATGCGCTGCTAGAGGCATCAGCAGCACCCCGTGACGGTAAAACCCCGTGGCCACTATCAGCCCTTGTACCTCGGCAGCGCCAGCCATCACCCGGCCCAGCAACGGCGCATTGTCTGGCGTTCCCGGACGAGCACGCGCAATACTCTCCAACAACTCCAGCTCAGCCACGGCCGGTACCAGTACTTGAGCATCGCGGAGCAGCTGATATACCCCACCCGCCGAAACGGCCGCAGTGCCATCCTCTCGGCTGGTTGCCCCAATGACCACCGTTCCGTCATTGCGAGGCACAACGTAAATGGGCACACCATGAACCAAACCGCGCACCGTTCCCGAGAGAAACGGACGCAGAGACTCCGGCACACGCAGGCGCAGAATGTCACCATAAACGGGACGCAGAGGCAGCACCAGCTCCTCAGGCAGCCCCTTCACGGCACCCGCGCCCAGCCCATTGGCCAGCACCGTTTCCCCGGCCTCAATCCTTCGGCCATCAGCCAGGACAACACCCGTAACGGGTGAGGTAAGGAGCTCCGGATCATGATGCGTCAGCGCCGTGACCCGCTCCCGAACCGCCTGTCCACCCTCCTCCACGAGAGCCAGTAACTGCCGCGCCATTGCCCGAGGATCCACCTGATGATCAGTAGCCATCCGCACGGCGGCAGAGAGACCCGGGCCCAGCATGGGCTCATAAGCGCGAGCCTGACGCGTTGTGAGAGACTCCACGTCCAATCCATGTCCACGCTGGAGCACACTCAAATCAGCCAATGCCTGACGGTCAGCGGCATCAGCACCCACTACCAACGTCGGTTCCGTCCGTAACCCCACGGTCGCCGCAGCATCGGGAACAGGCAGATCAGCAACGAAGCCCGGCCACAAAGCGGCTGATTTGAGGGTGAGCTGCAGGAGCCCCTCTTCTTGGAAGGCCAGCTCGCTGACAGCAGCCAGCATGCCAGCGGCAGCATGGGTTGCGCCACTTGCGGGCTGCGGATCTACCAGCGTTACAGAACGCCCTGTGCGCAGGGCTTCCCACGCAATTCCCAACCCCACAATGCCAGCGCCCACCACTACAACGTCTGAGTGGCTCAACGGATTGTTGTTCATGATCTCCTTCCCTACGCCGGTATCAGCCGGATCAGGTTCACGGCCCGCACGTATAATGCGGACACATCGGTCAGTGCGCTGTGGCCCACGCCACCGGCACCCTCTCAGCCAGCTGTCCTGGCTCCCGCGGTACTGAACTAGTGTATATATCCATGAGCACTTTGAGGGACACGCTTGCCACGGCCCGCCTGTATCTGTGTACCGATGCACGGCAAAACCGCGGGGACTTTCGCGAATTTTTGCATCGTGCCTACACAGGCGGAGTGGACATCATTCAACTGCGAGACAAGAACATTGATGTAGCCACTGAATTGCAGCACCTAGCAATCCTGCGCGAAGTCGCCGAAGAGCATGGGCGCCTCTGGTCCGTCAATGACCGGGCAGACCTTGCCGTGCTCGCTCAGGCACCCGTACTCCATGTAGGCCAGACAGACCTGCCCCCTGCAGACGCCCATAGCGTCAGCCCGCACAGTCTTCTTGGCCTCTCCAGCCACACACCGGAACAAGCCAGCGCAGCGGCACGGGACACAAGCGTCGACTATTTCTGCGTCGGGCCGCTCTGGGCCACCCCCACCAAACCCGGCCGGGCCGCCGTCGGACTCTCCTTGGTGAGCCACGCAGCCTCGCTTCACAGCACCACACCATGGTTCGCTATTGGCGGCATCGACTTGGGGAACATCCGTCAGGTGGTCGCGGCTGGTGCCACGCGAGTGGTAGTGGTGCGGGCGATCACCGAGGCGAACAACCCCACGGAGGCAGCCCAGGCGTTATTGGCCGCACTCCCCCCGATTACCGGCTAAGCTGCCGAGCCAGCACTCACGCTGGACTCTGACATGGACGTATCTATTGAATCCGGGTTTCCCATCTTGGAGCCATTCTTGCGGTAGCGCCACAGACCAATAGCAACTACCACTGCAGCCAAGCCCAGTGACAGCAACAGGGATTCTCGCGTGGACTCCACAATCACCATGCCGATCAGCAGGGCCACAATCGTGATGATGGACAGCCACGTGAGGTAGGGAACGAGCCACATTTTCAGCTCGAGCTGCTTTGCAGCGGCACCCATGCGACGCCGCAGGATCAGTTGCGACATAGCAATGACAATCCAAACAAACAATGCAATGGCACCAGAGGTATTGACCAAGAACAAGAAGACGGAATCCGGAGCAATGTAGTTCAGACCAACCGTGATAATACCAACCACGGTAGACGCCAACACAGCGGCAGCAGGAACACCTCGCTGGGAAATACGAGTCCACGATTTAGGCGCATCTCCCCTGCGTGACAGCGAAAACAGCATCCGGCTGGCCGTGTAGAGGCCCGAGTTCAGGCAGGACAACACGGACGTCAGCACCAC
>JABBNV010000034.1:0-3816 GCA_019352125.1 Acidobacteriota bacterium
CCGATCTGGCCCACCACACTGGCGCAGTTGGTGGCCACCACTGGCCTGGCCCGCCCCACGGTGCACAGACTCGCCTTGGCGCTGATTCATCACCGTTTGGTGAGCCGGGATGTACAGGGGCGTTTTGTGTTGGGCAGCCGCCTGGTGGAGCTCGCCTCCGCAGCTGGGGAGGACAAGTTGATTGCCGCAGCGGGGACAGTTTTGCTGCAGCTCCGCGACGCTACAGGTGAGAGTGCCCAGATCTTCCGCCGTCAGGGTGACCGACGGGTCTGTGTAGCCTCCGCGGAGCGCCCCATTGGTTTGCGAGACACCATCCCGGTGGGAACCTCTTTGTCCATGAAGGCTGGGTCCGCCGCTCAGGTACTCCTGGCGTGGGAGGACCACGAACGGCTCCTGGACGGCTTGGAGAACGCACGATTTACACCCACGGTACTTGCGGGCGTTCGACGTCGGGGTTGGGCGCAGAGTCTGGCCGAACGCGAGATGGGCGTAGCCTCCGTATCGGCTCCTGTGCGTGGGCCATCCGGGCGAGTGATCGCAGCCGCGTCCATCTCCGGCCCCATCGAACGGCTCACACGGCAACCCGGACGAATCCATGCAGAAGTGATCACCATCGCCGCTAGAACCCTCAGTGAGGCACTCAAAAAAACCCCAGAGTGATGCGCATGTCCCTTTTTTCAGCCCTCAGATGGACATAACGGTGATATGTCCCCGGGACGCCCGAAAAAAGGGACATGTGCCGTGGAGGTGGGGTCAGTAGAGTGTGGGTATGGCGAAGTTTGTTGTTTTGCTGCGCGGGGTCAATGTGGGCGGCATCAATATCAAGATGGCGGAGTTGCGGCGTGAGCTGACCACGTTACCGTGCCAGCAGGTGACTACCCTTTTGGCCTCGGGAAACGTCCTGCTGACCAGTGAGATTCCGCTTGCTGAGCTGAAGGCCCTGATCGAAGCCAAGCTGCGCGAATCCTTTGGCTACGACGCATGGGTCATCCTGCTCCCGGCTGCGCGGGTTGATCAGCTGATCACGGCTACGCCTTTTGCCGCGGATTCCGCCACGGGGCACGCCTACGTGACCGCATCTTCGGATCCGGAGGCCCTCAATGAACTCATGGCACTGGCCGGGGACCTCCCGGGCATCGTTCGGATAGGGCCAGAAGCCATTGCCTGGCAGGCACCCATTGGCGGCACTCTGGACGCGCCGTTCGGAAAGCTCACGGCAAAGGCGAAGTTCAAGTCCAACATCACCACCCGCAACCTGCGCACCCTCATTAAGTTGCGCGACGCCGCTGATGCCCTTTAGCTGCACCTAGTCTGCAGCAGCACGGCCGACGGCGGCACGGAAGTCAGCGTAGCGCTCCAGTTCCGCCTCGGCCGGACCAATCACGTAGGTGTCAGCCACCGCCCCGACGCTGGCCCGCAACCGCCGTCGTACCCGCTTCCGGCGCCCACCGGCACCAACGCCGGAAATTATCCGACTCAACACCGCCAGCACTATGCCCAGCAGCAGCCCCAGCAACACCACGACAGTAGGCACAGGCCACCCCGCAACCTTGGGGACAACTGGAACCGGAAGTTGCAAATAGCCCAGCACGGCCAATACGCCCAACCAGCCGAGCCCTCCCACCGCAGTTAGCAGTGCGAGCCACTGGACGGCATTGAACACGCCCCACCACCAGGGGCGACGGTTGGACTGAAGGTCCGTTCCCGCCACAGCCTGATCCAATGCCTGCGCAAGCTCCCCCTGCCTGGAACGAGTCTGCGCCCGAATCGACGAGCGCCATGGCCCAGGCGCCCCAGCACTGACCGAAGCCGCAAAGGTACGCACGGCGGAATCCATGGCAGCCTGCTGTGCGGGACCCGCATCGGGCAGAGAGGTCCGGTTTAGCGTTGACGGATCGCTGCGGCGCAGGCTCAGCCGGCGCAGCGGATCACGACGGAATCGCGCCAACCAGCGGGTAACCGGCCACCCAGTAGCTTTGGCTGAATCCAGCAGATAGGACTGCCGCACTGCATCCACCACCACGTCGACGTTGGCGGCCGCACACAGCCGATCTATTAGCTGGCGCTTATCCCCCGCATGAATGCCAGCCGGAGCCCCTTCGCCGCTGTCCGCAAGCAAAGCCCTGGCCGCCGTAGTCACGTCCGCACTCAATCGTTGCTGCGCAGCCTTGCGCGACGCCACAACTTTCGTGATCGCCGCGCGGACATTGTCCACGCCGTCGCCCGTCTGGGCAGACGCTGCCAACACGGGGACTCGGCCCAGCTGCTCTGCAGCCAAGAGGCCTTTCAGCGATTCAATCACGGGGGTCAGTTGAGCGTCGGCCAGCGTGTCTATCTGGTTGAGCACCACCAACGTGACGGCATCGTGCGCGGACAATTTAGCGAGGAATCCATGGTGAACGGCAGCATCCGCATACTTTTGCGGGTCCATCACCCACAGCAGCACATCAACCTGCCCCACCAGCCGCTCCACAATGGCCTTGTTGGACTGATTGATGGAATCGAAATCCGGCAGATCCAACAGAATCAGGCCGCCATCTTTGGCCAGCGCTGAGTCGGCCGGCCCCACGTGGCGTGAGTCCACTTCCAACCAGTCCAGCAGCCCCTCACTGCCGGACTCCCCCCACACAGCCGCCAGCGCCTGATCCGTGGTGGGCCTGCGCACGGCAACCTTGGCCATGGACGTTTCCGTCACGGCGTTGAATAATGACGATTTGCCGCTTCCAGTGCTGCCAAAAAAGCCCACCACCGTATGGTCCGCGCTCAGCGATCGGCGGGACGTGGCTTGCTCCAGCACGTCGTAGGCACGGCTCAGTGACTGTTCGCCAAGCCTGCCCGCAGCCAACTCTCGAGCGCTGTTGAGGGCGTCGAGCCGTTGCGATAGCACAGACTCTGCGCGCTTTCCGCGGTGCCGACTCATTCCTTGACTCCCAACTGCAACAGTTCCTGCGCACGTAACCGCAGCGTCTGGGCTGCAGTGGCAGCCGTGGCATTTTCAAGTCGCTGGTAAAACGTGGCCGCTTCCCCATCCAGTAACGCCTCGCAGCGCACATGCAGCGATTCGCGAGCTCGCGCAGCCAGCCGGCGGACGGCGTCTTCACCAAATACCGCTTCAAGAATTTTTTGACCGACGACGGCGGTTCCGCCCGCAATTCCCACCTCGGCCCCGCTGAGCCCGGCCGTCAAGGAAAACACCACGATCATCAGTGCAACTCCCAAACCGTTGACACCAAAAGCCATCCACCGTGCCTGGGTGCGCTTGGGGCCGCCTTCGCTGCGGATCATCTCGATGACCTCGCCCTGCCATTGCCGGATCTGCTCTGCGGCGCGGTCTTCGAAGTCCGCAGAAAGCCTGGACAGGTCATCCTGGCCCAACAGCTGCCGCCCCGCCGGGTCAGAGCGCCACCGCTGGTCTGCTCGCTCCGCGGCATTAGCCGCTTCGGACACGATGACTGCGTATAGTCCCGCTTCGATGGCCGTTTCAACCTTGACGGCGGGCTTTGGTTGACCGCGCATGAAGGCACCGAGCCTGTCACGGAGTCTTCCGACGTTGCTTTCCACGGCACGGAAGAAATCACCCGTGCCGACAAAGTCCTGCCAGCGGGACAATACCTCACCGCGGAGCATTGTCCCGTCCCTTGTCGCTGCCAAACACCGTGCCTTCGCATCGCTGAAAGCCTCCACGACGTCGTCGTGCAATGCCGTGGCAGCTTGATGCTGTTCCTGTGCTTCCTGCGCCACCGTCTCTACCTGGGCTGCCAAGGCACGCACTGCCCCGCCCAGAGTCTTGCGCGCAATGTCCACCCTACTAGCGGC
>JABBNV010000034.1:3826-4695 GCA_019352125.1 Acidobacteriota bacterium
GAGGGACTCCACAGCACCGGTGGGAAGCATGCCAGCTTCATCCAGTGGCGATTCCTCGATCACAAAGAGCCGGGCCGACCCGAGGCCTTGGTCAGCCAACATGCCCTGCAAGTCTGTGGCCACCTCGTCCTTCGCCGCAGGTGGGACACGGTTCAGCACAACGCCCACCATAATGTCCCGCGAAGCGGCATCCAGCAGCAACTGCCACGGCACAGCGTCGGCATAGCGATTGGCCGTAGTCACAAAGATCCACAGATCCGCAGCGGCCAGGAGTTGAACGGCTAGCTTGCGGTTATCCGCTGAGATGGAATCCACATCCGGAGCATCCAACAGCGCAATACCGGCAGGGACACTCTCCTCAGAGCGCAGCACCAGCGAATCCACCGGCCCCGCTGCCACGGCTGTGGAATCGCCGCTCATGCGCCGCAGGTTGGGCAGCACACGCTGATCCTCAAACCAGACCGCGTCGCCAGGGCTATGGAGCAGCATCGGCTGTCTGGTAGTCGGACGAATGGCCCCCGACGGGGTCACCGGGCGGCCAATCAAGGCATTCACCAGAGTAGATTTTCCAGCGCCCGTTGAACCGCCGACGACGGCCAGCAGGGGGGCGTCAAGGCTGCGATAACGGGGAATGATGTAGTCTTCCAGCTGGGCCAGCGCGGCCGAGACACTTGCCCGTGCCGCCGCACTCTGGGCCAACTCCAGCGGCAGCGAAACGTCCGCCAGGTCAGCACGCGCCGAATCCAAGAGAGCTAGAGCGGCCGCAGAAACAGTGTGATTCACAGGAACATCATGCCAGCTAGGTGCAATCGAGCAACAATGTGGGAGTGAAAAGAGAGAAGCCGCTGAGCCACGTTTCCGTGGCTCAG
>JABBNV010000034.1:4705-6348 GCA_019352125.1 Acidobacteriota bacterium
GGCTTCCACTGTGACCCCAGCGGGATTCGAACCCGCGTTACCGCCGTGAGAGGGCAGCGTACTAGGCCGCTATACGATGGGGCCTTGCACTAGTGTTGCTATTTTCACGGAACAGGCTCAGACCGTGCACAACTGCTCACGAATCTTCACCGTTCAGTGAAGCTGGGATACCAGGACTCGAACCTAGAATGACGGTACCAGAAACCGTTGTGTTGCCAATTACACCATATCCCAATGGCACCAAATCAGCCGTTGGACGCCTATTTGCTAGACCTCTTGGCAGCTCCTGCGCCGACAAATAACTCTACCTGATGGCTACCCAGAGAACAAAACGGGCTCTCCATTGATCCCACATTTGCACTCATTACGCCCCCGGCGACAGCTAACCAGATGTGACGTGGGCAATACTCACGCGAGGACAAGGGGTTGACAGCCCAGGGTTACTCTGCGGTAAGTTACTGGCTAGTAACTGAAATTTGTAATCTGCATCACACACTCCGATACCTCGAGGCTACGTGCAAGGAGCGGGGCGTTACCTGGCCCACCGGCTTTCACCGCAGAGACAATTCCGAAGGAATTTACCGTCGTCCCAATGTCGCGGCGAACTTTGGCGAACCCTGAAGAGAAGGAAACACACAGTGACCACGAGCAGAACAGCACTGCCGCCGCGCGGCACCAGCAGAGTCTCAAAAATTATCATTGCCGTCCTGGCATTTTTGGTTCTCTTATTGCTGGTCGTCTTTGCGCTGGTAACCTCCCAGATTGCAGCAGGAGCACAGAAGCTTCAAGACGGCGCCGTTCAACTTTCCAACGGTGCCAACCAGCTCAAAGATGGTGCGGACAAGGCCAAGGATGGCTCCGCCCAGTTGGTCACGGGAACGGGCCAGGCCGCCACGGGGGCCAGCGCCGCCAGCACAGGTTCGCAACAACTCTCTACGGGTGCCACCAAGCTCTATCAGGGAATCAGCACGGAGCTGGCTCCCGGCGCCACTGCCCTCGATGAAGGCGCGGGCAAGCTCAACCAGGGCGCATCTGATCTTTTGACGGGCGCCAACAAGTTGGATTCCGATGTCCATAACAAGTTGGCCCCCGGTGTGTTCAAGGCAGACGCGGGCGCCTCACAATTGGCTACCGGGGCGGAGCAGCTCTCCGCAGCTTTGACGCCGACGGCGGCAGGCAACGCTCCCAATAACCTTGCCGATGGCGCGGGCCAGCTCAATACTGGCGCTCACCAGCTGGATGCAGGGATGGATCAAGCCGTCACGGGTGCGCAGCAGCTCAACGCCGGGGCACATCAATTGGCGGGGGCTCCCGGCGCTAATGGTGACGCCACGCAGGGCTCCGGGCTAGCGGCGCTCAGCCAAGGTCTTCAAGAGCTTTTGGCCACTTCTGAGGGGCATGGGCCAGCAAAGGATGGTGGCTTCCTCGGGCAATTTGCCACTCTCAACACACCACAAGTCCACGCCGCAATCGCCAAACTTGCAGCAGGGGCTCAGCAAGCATCAGCCGGCAGCAACCAGCTCGCAGCGGGAACGCAGGAACTGCAGACGGGTGCCGCGCAGCTCAAGGCCGGTTCAACGAAACTAGCTGACGGCAATCAGCAACTTGTCAACGGCTTCGCCACCTTGGATCAGAAGATCAAC
>JABBNV010000034.1:6358-8651 GCA_019352125.1 Acidobacteriota bacterium
GTCACGCTGGATCAAAAGGTCAACAGCCAGAATCCCGCTAGCCCGGGTCTGGTACTCGGCACCAAGATGATGAAGGACGGCACCGCTGCACTAGTGGTGGGCATGAACGGTGTTCCCGGTGATTCGGACAAGCCAGGGCTACTCAACGGAACGTCCGGCATCAAGGACGGCGCGATTCGCCTCTACGCTGGTACCCAGCAGTTGCAGGCCGGAACCACCAAACTCAATGCAGGTATCGCAGGTGCCGGCAACGCGGCGGATCCCGGACTCTTGTCCGGCGCACAACAGTTGGCCGATGGCTCCGGCAAACTGGCGGACGGAAACAGCCAGTTGGCCGCAGGTACCATCAAGCTGAACGATGGTGCCAAGCAACTCTCTGACGGAAACAGCCAACTCGCTGCCGGCGCCACCAAATTGGCAGACGGCAACAAGCAGGTCACCGATGGCACCAAGGAACTCAACTCCAAGGTAAGTGCCATGACCCCCGCTGGGTTGTCCACCAATCCCGGCACCGCACCCGTGCTGGCCCTGATCGGTGCCCTGATCATCGGCGCTTTGCTGGTGGTACTTCTCCGACGACGGATTCGATCCGCCTAGGGGCTCCACAAAAGCTAAGGGTGTCCCGGATCGCGCGGATCCGGGACACCCTTTTTGTGTGCTTATGTTTATGTGTTTATTTGCGCCGTTAGCCGCGGAATGCGCGAATACGAGCCAAGCTGGATTCCTTGCCCAGAATCTCCATTGATTCAAACAACGGCGGGGAAATCCTGCGCCCGGACAGGGCCGTCCGCACAGGCCCAAAAGCGAGCCGTGGCTTGAGCCCCAGTTCCTCCACCAGCGCAGTCTTCAGCGCCACCGAGACGTTCTCTGCTGTCCAGTCCGTCACGGGTTCCAACGCAGCAGTTGCGGCGTCCAACACCTCGGTCAAGTCTTCCGGCATGCCCTTCAGTGCATCCTCGGCTACGTCAATCGCGTCGTCGTTCTTGAAGAGAAAACTCATCATCTCGGGAGCTTCCGCCAGCAAACCAATGCGCTCCTGCACCAGCGGTGCCGCGGCGCTCAGGATCTCCAACTGGCGCTCCGTGAGGTGCTCCCCCACCAGGTTTGCGCTGCGTAGGTAAGGAATCAGGCGGTCACGGAAGTCGTCTCCCTCGAGCATACGCACGTGCGTGCCGTTAATCGCTTCAGCCTTTTTCTGATCAAAGCGGGCAGGATTGGCCAGCACATCGTGAACATCAAAGTGCTCCACCAGCGTGTCCACAGTGAAAATGTCCTCATCCGCGGAGAGTGACCAACCCAGCAACGCCAGGTAGTTCAGCAGGCCCTCGGGGATGAAGCCCTTGTCCCGCTGGAGGAAGAGGTTGCTCTCCGGATCCCGCTTGGAGAGCTTCTTGTTTCCTTGGCCCATCACGTACGGCAGGTGCCCAAAGAGCGGCATGTAGTCAGCCACGCCAATGCTGATGAGCGCTTTGTAGAGTGCAATCTGACGCGGGGTAGAGCTCAGCAGATCCTCGCCGCGGAGCACGTGGGTGACGCGCATCAAGGCGTCATCTACAGGATTGACCAGCGTATACAACGGCGCTCCATTGGGACGCACCAGCACGTAGTCCGGAATGGATCCGGCCTTGAAGGTGATTTCGCCGCGTACCAAATCCGTGAAGGTGATGTCCTCATCCGGCATCCGAAGGCGGAGCGCAGGGGCACGGCCCTCGGCCCGGAATGCCTCAATCTGAGCATCCGTCAGGTTGCGGTCAAAGCCGTCGTAGCCCAGTTTCGGGTCCCGGCCAGCGGCCTTGTGTCGAGCTTCAATTTCGTCGGGAGTGGAGAACGACTCATAGACGAATCCGGCCACCGTCAGCTTGGCGATGACGTTCTGGTAGATGTCCGCGCGTTGTGACTGGCGGTACGGGGCATGCGGCCCACCCACTTCAACGCCTTCATCCCAGGTGATGCCGAGCCAGTTGAGGGCCTCCAGCAACTGGTGGTAGCTCTCTTCGCTGTCCCGTGCGGCGTCAGTATCCTCGATCCGGAAGATCAGTTTTCCCCCGGTGTGGCGGGCGTAGGCCCAGTTGAACAGGGCTGTGCGAATCAATCCCACATGGGGCGTACCGGTGGGCGAGGGGCAAAACCTAACGCGGACGGGTGTGGAATCATCAACAACGGGTACTGAGGCAGAAGTGGTAGTCATAGTGACCACCACTTTACCGGCTCCAGAGTATCCGTTTGGAGCCCTGCGAAACCGCACGGCCCAGGGGCGCTGCTATCGGCGCACCACGGGGTTTGAGAGCTTGCC
>JABBNV010000034.1:8661-16907 GCA_019352125.1 Acidobacteriota bacterium
GAGCTTGCCAATGCCCTCAATCTCAACCTCGTACCTGTCCCCCGCGGTTAGCAGGTCAACCCCGGCTGGCGTTCCCGTCATGATCACGTCGCCGGGCAGCAGCGTGAAGGCCTGAGAGACAATCGACACCAATTCGCGGACGCTGCGCACCATCTGGTTGGAATTTCCGTCCTGACGGAGTTCCTCATTGAGCCAGCCCTGAATCTGAACATCGTCAGGATCCAGCTCCGTTTGGATCCACGGGCCTAGCGGAGCAGAAGTATCAAAACCCTTGGCGCGGGCCCACTGGCCATCCGTCTGCTGTACGTCCCGGGCCGTCAGATCATTGCCGCAGGTGTAGCCAAAGATGACTTCATCCACGCGCTCCACGGGTACGTCCTTGCAGATCCTCCCAATCACGACGCAGAGTTCCGCCTCATAAGAAACTTCCTCCGAAAACTCGGGGAGCACAATGGGCTCCCCCGGGCCAATCACGGAAGTATTCGGCTTCAGGAAAAGCAATGGGTAGGTTGGAACTTCATTGCCCAGTTCCCGGGCGTGGTCCGCAAAGTTACGGCCCACGCCAATCACCTTGCTGCGCGGAATGATCGGCGCAACCAGGCGAACGTCGTCGAGCTTGTAATGAATGCTGGTGGGCTCTATCCCGTTGAAGAACGGGTCACCCTTGATAACAGTGATGACCTCGTTGCCGGGCTCACCCTCAACAATGCCGTAGTGGGGATCAGATTCTGCAACAAAACGAGCAATACGCATGAACTCTACTTTAGCCCGATCGATTGCAGGCTTAGGCCAAGCGGCGAAGCCAGCCGTGCGTATCCTCCACAGCACCGGTTTGGATGCCCAGCAACTGCTCGCGGATGGAGAGGGTAACCTCGCCAGCCTTGGCATCAGCGGAGCCGATTTCCTCGCCCTTACCGCGGAGCATGCCAATGGGAGTGATGACGGCGGCGGTTCCGCAGGCAAACACTTCGGTGATGTCCCCGCTGGCCACGCCGTCACGCCATTCATCCAAGGTGATGGTGCGTTCGGTGACAGTCAGTCCGCGGTCCTTGGCCAGCTGAATGACCGAAGAGCGGGTGACGCCCTCCAGGATGCTGCCGCTCAGGGCGGGTGTGACGAGGGAGCCGTCCTTGAAGACGAAGAACACGTTCATGCCGCCCAGTTCTTCAATGGCGTCATTGTTGAACGGGTCAAGGAACAGTACCTGCTGGCAGCCGTTCTGCTCCGCCTCGATCTGCGGCAAAAGGGACGCTGCATAGTTGCCGCCACATTTGGCTGCCCCGGTACCGCCGCGACCTGCGCGTGCATACTCGCGGGAAATCCAGATAGAAACAGGCTTCAACTCGCCGCCAAAGTAGTTTCCTGCAGGGGAAGCGATCACGCGGAAGGAAACTTCGCGCGCGGCACGTACGCCCAGAAACGCCTCGGTGGCAATCATGAAGGGCCGCAGGTACAGGCTTTCGCCATCGCCGGAGGGAACCCACTCCGCGTCCACCTTGACCAAAGCAGTCACTGCATCGAGGAATACTTTCTCGGGCAGCTGTGGCAGAGCCAGACGAGCTGCGGAACGGTTCAACCGAGCAGCATTGGCTTCCGGGCGGAACGTCCACACGGAACCGTCGGCGTGCCGGTAGGCCTTGAGGCCTTCAAAAATTTCTTGACCGTAGTGCAGCACACCTGCAGCCGGGTCAAGGCTGATGGGACCGTAGGGCTCAATGCGAGCGTCATGCCAGGACCCACCGCCGTCGGCCGTGGCCGTAAAATCCACCACCGCCGTGTGATCGGTGAAGTATTTGCCAAATCCCGGGTTCGCCAGAATTGCGGCACGTTCTTCGGCAGACTTCGGGGTAGCCGATAGCTGCTGTGTGAACTCGAGTTCGCTCACTGTTTGGGTCATCATTCCTCCACGTAAAAGGCACTGCACTGTGCCAGCAATGTTGCCATATTCAGCCTACCCCTGCGCCGAGGAAATCAACGCGGCGATAGCGTCCCCCACGGAGGCGGTGCTGCGTGGCTCGGTGCCACGGTTGGCCAGGTCACGGACGACGGCGGCCTCCACTTGCGCAGCAGCTGGCCCCAGCCCCAGGTGGTCCAGTAGCAAAGCGGCAGAGAGGATTGCGGCGGTGGGGTCCGCACGCTGCGTCCCAGCGATGTCCGGTGCTGAGCCGTGGACCGGTTCAAACATGGACGGGGCCGTGCGATCCATATTGATGTTTCCGCTAGCAGCCAGGCCAATTCCACCCGTGACGGCGGCGGCAAGGTCCGTGATGATGTCCCCAAACAGGTTGTCCGTCACGATCACGTCGAAACGGGCGGGGTCATTGACCAGAAAGATCATGGTAGCGTCCACGTGCAGATAGTCAACGGTTACGTCCGGGAACTCCTGGCCCACGGACTCAACAGTGCGCTTCCACAGGTGGCCCGCATGGACCAGTACGTTGTGCTTATGCACGAAGGTCAATTTCTTGCGCGACCGTAGCTGAGCCCGGCGGAATCCGTCCCTCACCACACGCTCCACTCCAAAAGCGGTGTTGACGCTCACCTCGGTGGCGACTTCCTGAGGAGTCCCGACGCGCAAAGCACCACCGTTGCCCACATACGGGCCTTCCGTTCCCTCTCGGACTACTACGAAATCGATCTCGCCAGGGTTCGCCAAGGGGCTGCTGATTCCCGGGTACAACTTGGACGGGCGCAGGTTCACAAAGTGGTCCAGGCTGAAGCGCAGTTTGAGGAGCATCTCGCGTTCAATCAATCCCGAGGGAATCCGGGTGTCCCCCGGAGCCGCGCCCACTGCGCCAAAAAGTATGGCATCGTGGCTTCGGATTTTCTCCAGCGTTTCGGAGGGCAGCGTCTCCCCCGTCTTGAGCCAGTGCTCAGCGCCTAGGGCGTACTCGGTGGTCTGTAGCGCCACCCCATGGGCATCCGTCACTACTCGGAGCACCTTGACCGCTTCGGCAATAACCTCGGGGCCAATGCCGTCGCCGGGAATTACTGCCAAATTGATTGATTCACTCATGGAGCTAGCGTAACTAGACCATCCACATGTTGATCAACCCATCTCACCATTCGGACCCATCCCCTTGAGCGCGAGTGCAGATACTGACGCCATTTTGCCCGAATGGCGTCCGTATCTGCACTCGCGTTGGAAAAAGTACGACTGTGGCATGACGTGGCTGGCGGTACGCGCGCCCTAAACTTGTAGGGATGGCAATGAACCGAATCTACGACTGGTTCAGACTCCACATCTTCACAGTGGATCTGGTGGGAGCACTACTGCTCTTTTTGTTGTTCGGCGTCCTGGCTGCGGTTGGCGCAACAGGTTCTGGCGTCCACCTCGCCATCTCTGCCGCACTTATTCTTCCGCTAGCATGGCGGCGTACCCGGCCCGTTGCAGCTGGCGTCGTCATTGCAGTTGTTGCACTCGTTCAATGGGCTTTTGCCATCCTGCCGGGCCCTTACGATGTAGCCGTCATTGCGGCGGTCTACGCACTGGCTGGTTACGCGCCGCGCTGGGCCAGCTTAAGTGGATTAGTGGTTGCCTTGTTGGGCGGCGTCATGGTGGCGACGCGATACTACAACCATGCTGACGGCTTAACGCTGGCGAATCTCCCGTATGCAGGACTCATCTGCATCCTAGCGTGGCTCTTGGTGCTGGTTTCCTGGGCCATCGGGGACCTAACCAGGTCCCGCCGGCTGCGGCTGCAGGCACTGGAGGATCGCAGCAACCGTCTGGAAGTTGAGCAGCAGCACGAACGCGCCTTGGCCGCCAGCGACGAACGGGCACATATTGCCCGTGAGATGCATGACATTGTTGCTCACTCGCTTTCCGTGATTATTACCCAGGCCGACGGCGCCCGGTATGCCGCCCAGCGGGATCCCGGCGTTGCACCGGCCACCTTGGCAACCATCGCCGAGACGGGCCGATCATCGCTGCAAGAAATGCGCAGGCTCCTTGGCGTGCTGCGCGGAGGTTCAGATGATGCATCTACGCGACCGCTACCATCCTTGGCGGACCTGGATGAGCTGCTGCTGGGATTCCGTGCCAGCGGCTTGGAACTGACGTTCAGCACTGTGGGGAAAGCCCGGCGGCAACTACCAGCTGGCGCTGAACTGACGGCCTACCGCATCATTCAAGAATCCCTCACGAACGTCCTCAAACACGCAGGAGCCAGTGCGCGGGGCGCCGTCGAACTTAGCTGGACCGGGCGCGGGCTCGCCATCACCGTGACTGACGACGGAAGGGGCCTTTCCGCCATGCCCGTTGCGGCCGCCGCAGCCCCCGATCCCATCACCGGCGGGGGTAACGGCATCCGCGGCATGACTGAACGCGTCAAGCTCTACGACGGCTCGCTGAGCGCAGAAGCACCCCCTGACGGCGGGTTCCGCGTTCACGCCATTATCCCCTATTCGGAGACCTAGATGACTGCTACACGCCCATTCCCAGAACCCTCTTTTCCGGAGCCGACGCCGATCCGCGTCGCCCTGGTGGATGACCAACAACTGGTGCGCTCCGGCTTCACCATGCTCATCAACAGCCAGCCGGATCTTCAGGTGGTGGTCCAGGCGGGCAATGGTCACGAGGCCTTGGCAACGCTATCCGCGAGCGCGGCCGACGTCGTACTTATGGACGTACGGATGCCGGGCATGGATGGCATCGAAACCACGCGCCAGCTCATGCAGAGAATTCGCGCGGCCGCGGAGGGATCATGGCTATCGGAGCTCAAGATCGTAGTCCTGACCACCTTTGATCTGGACGAATATGCGTTGGCCGCTGTCCAGGCTGGTGCCAGCGGATTCCTGCTCAAGGACGCCCCGCCGGAGGAGCTGTTGGAGGCTATCCGCACCGTGTATCGCGGGGATGCGGTGATTGCGCCGTCCACCACCAAGCGTCTGCTAGACCATGTAGCACCTCTGTTGGGCGCTCCCAGCCCAGAGCGGGATGCGCACATAGCCACCGTAGGAACGCTGACGGGCCGTGAGTTGGAGGTCTTCACACTGATCGCTCAGGGCCACTCCAACCCGGAAATTGCCGCTGATCTCTTCCTCTCCGAGGCCACCGTAAAGACCCATGTGGGGCATATTCTGGCTAAGCTGCAAGCCCGGGATCGAGTGCAATTGGTGCTGATTGCCTATGAGGCAGGCATTGCCCGCACCCGCTGAAAATCAGCCCGTGGGTGGAGATGTCCCGCGGCAAAGCCGAACCATTGGCTGATGTCCGGCGGGGGCTCCCGCTCCTACGCTGATGGCATGATCACTCTCAACCCGGAACATTATGACCCTCCAACCTCTGCGGTAACTGCACGCGGCCTGATGAAAACCTATGGAAAAGGCGACACAGCCGTGCGGGCTCTCAAGGGCATCAACGTCAGCTTTGAGCGCGGAAGATTTACCGCCATCATGGGCCCCTCCGGTTCTGGCAAGTCCACCCTCATGCACACCCTGGCGGGCTTGGACACCGCGACGGCGGGATCCATCTCCCTGGCGGGAACCGAAATCACCTCGCTCTCCGACTCCGCCCTGACCAAGCTGCGCCGCGAGCGAATTGGCTTCGTCTTCCAATCCTTCAATCTAGTTCCGACACTCACTGCGGAACAGAACATCACCCTGCCAGTGGCCCTGGCCGGCGGCAAAGTGGACGCCCAATGGCTGACCTCCATCACTGCATCCCTTGGCCTGCAAGATAGGCTGCGGCACCGGCCGCATGAGCTCTCCGGGGGTCAGCAGCAGCGAGTGGCCATCGCTAGAGCCCTACTCACCCGCCCGGACGTAATCTTTGCCGACGAGCCCACGGGGAACCTCGATTCGCGCGTTGGCGCGGAAGTGCTGGAACTCCTGCAATCCAGTACGCGGACCATGGGTCAGACCATCATTATGGTCACCCACGACCCGGTGGCCGCTTCGTACGCGGACCGGGTAGTCCTAGTGGCCGACGGCGAATTAGTGGGCGATATTGCCCATCCCACGGCCGAGTCCGTGCTGGCTGCTTTGGCCGGGGTAGGTGCCTAGGATGCTCCACGTTGCTCTAGCCCAATTGAGAATGCATGCCTCCCGTTTTGTGGCGATTGCCTTGGCGGTGCTGGTGGCTGTCGCTTTCCTGGCTGCCACGTTGATGGTCAATGCCTCTACTCAGGCCAGCCTGAAGGCAAGTATTGGCCAAGATTTCGCCAAGGCGGACCTGGTGGTTAGTGGCTCCGCGCAGCAGCCGCTCAGCGATGCGGCGGTTAACACTGTCAAGGCGGTACCAGGCGTCAGAGATGTCTATGCGGAGCGCCGTACCCTTGCCTTGGCACAATTCGCAAGTTCCACCGACTCCGCCGTGGTCACCTCAACGGCTCCCTCAAGCGATCTGGAAGCAGCCGTTATTTCCTCCGGCGTGCTCCCGACGCAGCCCGGGCAAGTGAGTTTGGACTCTGCCGCAGCAGCACGAACGAAGGTCAAGGTTGGCGACCACATGAAGCTGAGCGCCGCCAGCGCCGCATCGGGCTCCGCGACGAGTATCGACGTCGTGGTGGTGGGATTGACCGAGCCCAGCCATGATCCCCGAGTTGCTTCCCTGGCCCAGTTGACTGCGCCGGAATCCACGGTGCTGAGCCTGCAGGGAATAGATTCCGCAGCGCTAACCAACGTGCAGCTGAAAACCGACGGACCCCGGGTGCAGCAGGCCGTGAAGACTGCCCTTGCCAACGCGGGATTCACCGGGAGCACAGTCCACACGGCGGATGAAGAAACCACAGCGGTAGTGCAAGAATTCACCGGTGGCTCCGACCAGCTGACCATCATCCTGCTGGCTTTTGCCGTCATAGCACTAGTGGTCTCGGCGCTGGTGGTGGCCAATACGTTCTCCGTGCTGATTGCCCAACGGACCCGCGAGTTGGCCTTGTTGCGCTGCATTGGTGCAGGGCGCGGTCAAATCCGCCGCTCGGTGCTGCTGGAGGCCCTGGTACTCGGCGCCGTCGCGTCCGTAACTGGCGTCGGGGTGGCCGTTGGTGGAATGGCAGCGCTGATTGGCGCACTACGCAGCAACCCCGACTACCGCTTCGCCACGCTTGCGGTTCCTGCGAGCGCCGTGATGACCGCCGTCGTCGTGGGGGTTGTGTTGACGCTTGTTGCCGCTCTGGTTCCGGCCAGACGGGCGACGGCGGTGGCTCCGCTGGCTGCACTTCGTCCGGCAGAGGAGGCAACAGTGGGCAACCGCGCAGGCGTCCTCCGGTTGATAATTGGTCTACTGCTCTTTGTTGTTGGTTCCCTTGCTCTGGGTTACGGTGCCTTCCACAGCCAGCTAGTGGTGGCACTGCCGGGTGGAGCATTGACGTTCATCGGGCTGCTGCTGTGCGCTGCCCTGTTTGTGCCAGCGTCCGTTGCTGGAGTGGGCCGCCTGGCCCGTCCGTTCGGCGTGCCGGGCAGACTGGCGGCGGTCAATGCGCTCCGGAATCCCAGCCGAACGACGGCCACGGCCTCCGCACTGCTCATTGGCGTCACCTTGGTCACCATGATGATGACGGGGGCGCAAACCGCTCGCGATGCCTTTGATACACAGCTGAACAACCGGTACCCAGTGGACGTTTCCATCTCCGGGCCCATGAAGGATGGAACTGGTTTGGGCGAAAAACAAGTAACTGAGGCGCAGGGCATTCGCGGCGTCAAGGCCGCGGTGCTGATACCCGTCCTGGGCTTCGATTCAGTGAACCAACAGCCCATTTACGGCATCACCGCTGCCGCCGCAGAGCAACTGCTGCCTGCCGCCAACCGGCCGCAGCCTGGGACCATCATGGCGCCGAAGAATGCGAACTCCACTTCCATCGCGCTCAACGGGGCGAACCTGACAGTACAACAGGCCACCAGCAGCGAATTTCCCCTGCTGACTCTCCTGCCGGAGGGAACGGACCCAGCCACAGCAGCGGCCCCAATGTCGGCAACCAATGGGGCTAGCTCCATGGTATGGCTGGAAACGGACCCCGGCCTCAAGCCAGGTGACCTGACCCAGTTGCGGGAATCCCTCAGCGAGACATTAAACGTGCAGTCCTACATGGTGTCCGGCGGAGCGCTGGACAAGGCCACCTTTGGTCAGATCATTGACACTTTGTTGCTGGTTGTCACTGGTCTGCTGGCAGTCGCCGTGTTCATCGCCCTGATTGGCGTGGCCAATACCCTCTCGCTCTCCGTACTGGAGCGGACGCGGGAGAATTCGCTGCTTCGTGCATTGGGACTTACCCGCCAGCAACTGCGCTCCATGCTCGCGCTGGAGG
>JABBNV010000344.1 GCA_019352125.1 Acidobacteriota bacterium
AGATGAAAGAGAACTTTGGCTACGGCTCCCGCGCGAACGCTGCCTATATCACCCTGGGCGGCCAGGAAGCGGTGTCCAAGATTGACGAGCCGCAACTCACGGCCATGGCCAGCCAACTGGGCGTTTCGTACACCCACAGATCAGCCGGAGATCCGATTTCCGCTGCATTGGCGGACACCAAACCCGGAACCATGGCCCTGGACGCCAACCAAACCGGCCAGGGAACGTTTGAACTCTATTGGATCCTTGCACTGGGCGCATTTGCCGTGGCCAGCTGGGAGCTAGTGGTCAGTGGCAGGCGGTTGCGTGAGGTTTACGCCGCAGCGCAGGGGAGGCAATGATGGCTCCTGAAATGATTCCGTTCAACCGCTCACGGCGGCGCAGGTTGCTGTGGTTCTCGCTGCCAGTGGTGCTGATTCTGCTGCTAATTTCAGGGAAACTATTTTCGTTACAGCTGCTGGCCGCTAACGCATCCGGGTCCTACAGCCACGGCGACGGCGGCGGGGTAGTGAGTGCCGGAAATTCGGCGAAGTTTGCCAACGTCATCGAGGACTACGTGGCGTATTTCAACACTGGTGATGGTTATGCTCTGAGCAAGGATCTACCCAAGGCCCGCCAAGAATTTGAGGCTGCGCTGGCTCTGGCGCCCGAGGCGGAATCCTGCAAGATCCGCGTCAACCTGGAACTAGCCATCGAAAAGATGGGGGATGAAAAGAAGAGCGCTTCGGACGCTACTGCGGCCAAAGCGCTCTACACAGGGGCTCTGCAGGTGATCAAGGAAGCCAGCCCCGGATGCTTCGAGCCCAACAATCCGGGTAATCGTGAGCAACAAGGCCAGCAACTCACCGACGCCAAGAAGCGTCTCGAGGAAAATCTGAAGCTTCCCACACCGCCCCCGGCCGCACCGCCGCCCTCGACGCCTCCATCCACTCCGCCTCCTATGGATCCGAACCAAGCCAAGCTGAATCGCCTGCAACAGCAGCAACAGCAGAACCAATTGGACCACGCCAACGGGGCCGCACAGGATCAGACGAAAGGCCAGAACCCCGCCTCCCCAGGGCAGCGCCGCTGGTAATTTTGCGCAGCTCTTCGCCCGGCGTCTTACATGCTACTTCCCCTGCCACTAGGCTGAGCAACATGAGCTCTGAGACCCTTACACTGCCAGTGCTGACCGCTATTTTCGCGCTGCTGGCTGCGGCCATCCACGTGTACATCTTCATTCTGGAATCAGTGCGCTGGCGGCAACCGTCAGCCTGGCGTCGTTTTGGCATCAAGGATCAGACAGAGGCGAACACGATGGCGTCGATGGCCTACAACCAAGGTTTCTACAACCTGTTTTTGGCCATTGGCGCAGGCGTAGGCGCGGTACTGGGACTTGCCAACCACGGCGCAGGGGCTGGATTTGCGCTGGGGCTCGTGGTCCTGGCCTGCGGCTCTATGGTTGCTGCGGCTCTGGTGCTGATAACCAGCGATCGTAAGTTTGCTCTAGCGGCAACGGTGCAGGGGCTGGCTCCGCTCATTGCATTGTTCGGTTTGTTATTCCTTCTTTAGGCCCGATCCGTATTTTTGAGCTGTCAATGGCGTAAACGTACGTCTTAATTCGGTCGTGTGTTTGCTTGCCACGGCCGGCGTGCGTAGTCTTACAGCAAGTTATTGACCATAACGTGTCAGCGACTCTCAACATCTCCTTGTGGGATCCGCCGAGTAATCGGTAGGAAGTTTGTGAGTGTGGGTGCCCCCATGTGGGCCTGACATTTGCCGTCGAAGCTCCGCTTTGTTGCGGGCTCGACACTTCTCACCCTTCTCAGGTCAGTGTGCCCACGGGCTGCTGGCAACCGAACCATGAGGTTACGCAAATGTCCCCACCATCACTCATTGAGTCATCCCCAAAATCGGTGACCACACCGCCCATAGCCCTTTCCTACGAGTTATTTCCACCACGAAATGCCGTGGCAGCCAGCAACTTGTGGACCACGGTACGGGAGCTGGAAAGCACCAGACCGGACTATGTCTCCGTGACCTACGGGGCCTCGGGCTCCAACCGCACGACAGCAGTGGAGCTGCTCAACAGGTTGCTGACCGAAACCAGTTTGCGGCCGCTGGCTCACCTCACCTGCATTGGCAACACTGCCGAAGACTTGGCCGACATTATTGAAGAGCTGCTGGATCACGGCGTGCGCGGAATTCTTGCACTGCGCGGGGATCAACCCCGGGACGCCAGCGCCACTCAACCTGCCGGTTCACTGCGTTTTGCGCAGGATCTGGTGGAGCTGATCCGGCGAGTTGAACAGCGGCGCACCGCACTGCTTGCTGCCGGGAAGGTGGCTATTGGCGTAGCGGCGTACCCGGCGCGTCATCCGGAGTCCCCTTCGGAACAGCATGACATTGAGGTGCTGTTGGCCAAGCAACGCTCCGGGGCGGATTTTGCCATCAGCCAAGTGTTCTTCCACGCCGAGCACTACGCGGATCTGGTGTACCGGGCCCGCCGAGCAGGGGTAACCATTCCGATCATCCCCGGAGTCATGCCGTTGATTAGCCTGCGCCGCGTTCAGCGTTTGGCAGCGTTGGCAGGTGTTGAACCCGCACCGGAGCTTTTGGATGCATT
>JABBNV010000345.1:0-224 GCA_019352125.1 Acidobacteriota bacterium
GCTGGCCAGATCCTTGGCCGACGCCGGCGCCCAAGTGCTGCTGGTGTGCTCCTCGTGGGTGCCGGGCGCCCACAAAACCGAGCAGTGGCTGGCACTGAACACAGCGCGCGCCATCGAGAACAGCGTCTATGTAGCCGGAGTTTGCCAGGCACCCCCGGTTTCCGTAGGCCGCAGCATCCTGGTGGACCCCATGGGCGTCATTGAGGCGGACCTGGGGCTGGCAC
>JABBNV010000345.1:234-2595 GCA_019352125.1 Acidobacteriota bacterium
CGGTGGACATCTCTTTGGCGAAAGTGGCTCAGGTGCGGGAAGTGTTTCCGACGTCCCAGCAAAGAAGGCTGTAGCCACACCGGCCTCCCGCGCGGTAGAACTGACTAGTCTGGAAACATCACCCACCCCCACGGGCGCAACCAGATTTTCGAATGATCAACGGCGTACAGATTGGGCAATGAGCATGGAATTTAGGTACCTGGGCAATAGCGGTCTCAAGATCTCCGAAATCACCTACGGCAATTGGCTGACCCACGGCTCTCAAGTGGAAAATGACGCGGCCAAGGCTTGCGTCCGGGCCGCTCTGGATGCAGGGATCAGCACTTTCGATACTGCAGACGTCTACGCCAACACCGCCGCGGAATCCGTTTTGGGCGAAGCCCTCAAGGGTGAGCGACGTCAGTCCTTGGAAATTTTTACCAAGGTATTTGGCCCCACCGGGCCCAAAGGCCACAATGACGTCGGCCTCTCACGCAAGCACATTATGGAGTCGATTGACGGATCGCTGCAGCGATTGCAGACGGACTATGTAGACCTGTATCAGGCGCACCGGTATGACGTCGAAACGCCTCTGGAGGAGACGATGCAGGCATTTGCGGACGTTGTTCGCGCCGGCAAGGCCCTCTATATCGGCGTGAGCGAATGGACCGAGGAGCAGATTCGGGCCGGCGTGGCACTATCCAAAGAGCTCGGTTTCCAGCTGATCTCCAACCAACCGCAGTACTCCATGCTGTGGCGTGTCATTGAGGGCAAGGTGGTGCCGGCATCGGAAGAGCTGGGGGTGTCCCAAATTGTCTGGTCCCCCGTGGCGCAGGGCGTGTTGAGTGGAAAGTACGTTCCGGGCCAATCCGCGCCGGCCGGCAGCAGGGCCACCGACGAAAAGGGTGGATCATCCATGATCAAGCGCTGGATGGCCGATGAGGTTTTAGAGGGCGTCCAGAAGCTCAAGCCGATCGCGGACGAGGTAGGGCTGACTATGGCACAGCTTGCTGTGGCGTGGGTTTTGCAGAACCGGAACGTGGCGGCTGCGATTATTGGCGCGTCCCGGCCGGAGCAGATTGGCGAAAACGTCAAGGCTGCCGGAGTAAAGCTCGATGCTGAGGTGATGGCCAAGATTGACGACGCCGTTGGCTCCTTGGCAATGACGGACCCGGCCCTGACCGAGGAGAGTTCACCGAAGTCCCGCCAAGCCTGAGACGTCAGCAGGTGGTTTCCTGCTCCCGTGACGGCCGAAATGGCGGCCAAGCGTTGGCTGTGGAGGAGAATTCACGATTTCCTCTTCTGGCCCGAGATTACGCGGCTATACTGAGCCAGTACCGCTTACATTCTTGGGGGATTTTTTGGGTTATCCACAGCCGCTTGGCCGTCTCAGCGCATCGATTTGCGCACTCGCTTTAGGCACAATTTTGCTTGCTGGCTGTGGGGCCCAGCCCGTTCAAGCGGTAAAATCCAGCGCGGCCACAGCCCCCTCAAGTTCGGCGTCGGCGTCAAGTACCACTAGCTCCGACTCATCGCAGACGCCACTGGATCCCGACGTCGTCCCTGTGGTGACGCAGGCGAACGTAACCGCCCCGAAGACTCAACCGGCGTTCGCCGCGAAGGCACTTGACGTGCTGTCCACTCTGGCCGTCAAGGGTCGTGCCGCCAAAACGGGCTATTCCCGGGCCCAGTTCGGGCAGGCGTGGGCTGATACTGATCGCAACGGTTGCGACACCCGAAATGACATCTTGCGCCGTGACCTGACTGGCGTCACCCTGAAGCCCGGAACGCGCGATTGCGTTGTCCTTCAGGGAACGCTCGCTGACCCGTACACGGGCAAAAGCATCGCCTTTACCCGCGGCGTCGCCTCCAGCCGCGCGGTCCAGATTGACCATGTGGTTGCACTGTCCGACGCATGGCAAAAGGGGGCGCAGCAGCTTAGCGCGGAGCAACGACTCGCCTTCGCCAATGACCCGCTGAACCTACTGGCGGTGGACGGGCCCACCAACGATGCCAAGGGCGACGGCGACGCAGCCACCTGGCTGCCGTCCAACAAGGAATACCGGTGCAGCTACGTGGCTAGGCAAATCTCCGTCAAGGCCACCTACAACCTCTGGGTGACTAACGCGGAGCATGACGCGATGGCCAAAATTTTGACCAACTGTTCGGATCAAACAGTGCCGACCGATCAGACAGCACCGGTGCAAGCGGCTGCGACACCAGCACCTGTGCCCGCACCTGTGGCTGCGGCACCCGCACCCGCACCCGCAGTAGCGGCACCTGCCGCCGCTCCAGCTCCGGCGCCGGCGCCGGTTGAGGCTGCGGTTCAGGCTGCCGTGAGCTACGCAAACTGCACCGCCGTCAGGGCGGCGGGCAAAGCCC
>JABBNV010000346.1 GCA_019352125.1 Acidobacteriota bacterium
GTGCTTCCGTCGGTGAGTTTCAGTTCAACAGAGATGTCGTCGCCCGCTTTTACCGGCTGTGTCAGGCCCATGAGCATGATGTGGTTCGCGCCGGGTTCGAGTTTGAATTTGCTCTTGGCCGGGATGACGAAGCCGCCCTTTTTAGGCTGCATCTGCATGGTGCCGCCGGAGCCCATCACGGTTTCGTGCAGTTCCGTGATTTTGGCCGACCCGGTGGTGGCGCTCGTGACCGTGATGTCCTGGTCTGAGGTGTTCTCGAGGGTCCCGAAAACCGGGGTCATGCCGGAATCCAGGGCTTTGGCCCAGGACTCGCTGACCGTGAGGGCAGCCGACGACTGCGCGGTGGAAACGGATTCCGAAGGTGCAGGGGCGGTGCCGGTCTGGCCGCAGCCGGCCAGGGCCAGGGAAGCGGCCGCAAGGATCGACAGGGTTGCGTATGTGGGTTTCTTGGACATGGGGTGCTCCTGAAAGAGTGTGGCAGCCGGCATTCGCCGAGCTGTAAGTACTAGTTGTTTGTGGTGGCGCGCCGAAGCCGGGTGACGACCCGGACGGCAAGATAGAGGCCAAGTGCTGCCGCCCCTCCGATTCCGACGGGGATCAGCCAGGCTGGCGGTGCCGCGGACTGATCCTCGTTGGTCGGGCCGGCGTCGGCAGCCGGGCTCTGACCCGGGGAGGTATCCCCGCGGTTGCCGGCGGCAAAGGAACCGGAGGTGGCGGTGGCACCGACGAGAAACTCGTAACTGCCGCTGATGGGATGCCCGTCGCCGGACACCGCCCTCCACCGCACCTGGTATTCACCCTCGGGCAGGTCCGGGGGTAACGGCTGGGTCAAGGCTGCCCCTGTCAGGGCAGACTCGTTCTGCACCCAGTTCCGGGCCGAGGAATCCACGACACGGATCTCATATCCCAGGCCCATCATCGGGGCGCGGAAGTTCAGCACGATACTTCCTGGAGCCCGCTTAAGGCGTTCACCGGGTGCCGGTGTGGACGAAATCAGCTGGTCGTGGGCTGATGCCGCCGGTGCCGAGCCGAGGGTGATGCCCAGGCCCAGCAGGAGAATGGCGAGCACCGAAACTCCGCCCTGCCCGGGGCGCCACCATGGGGTTTTGGTCAAGGTATTTTTTGGCATGGCTGCTTTCCGCCCCGGCGCCGGTTACCGGCTGCGCGGGGTTTGTCGGGGTGACAGGCGCACTGCGCCTAGGACACGACAGGAAACAGCGGGGGCCCGCGGTGACGCATCACCAGCAAGGGGGCGCCGAGATTGCGCAACGGTCTTACCGGCCAACTTGAAGGAAGTATCGCCGCTCCGGG
This sequence comes from Acidobacteriota bacterium, assembly GCA_019352125.1. Lineage (GTDB taxonomy): Bacteria > Actinomycetota > Actinomycetes > Actinomycetales > Micrococcaceae > JABBNV01. The sequence continues at coordinate 1,312 of JABBNV010000346.1, forward strand.
CTCAACCGCAAGCGGTACGAACAACGGAAGGAAAGCCGTCACCTTCAGACGCAACGCGGCGATCAGCCGGACGGCAACGACTTCACCGTGCCTGAGCACGGCAACCGTGACCACGGCGGCAACTGCGTGGCTGAGCCACATCATTGGCGACGCATCGTTCATCCCGGCAGTCATCGCGGCTTCCCCGCCGGAAGTGAGCGCCGGCATGCCGTGGCCGGTGTGCCCTGCCCCCATCGGGGACAAGGCGGGGGATGCGGCCTCATCACCGAGACTGAACAGCCAATGGAACAGGCCCTGGCTCACGCCGACTCCGGCGGCCAACCGCCACAGGGACAACACACGGCCCGCCAGAAAAACACAAATCAGCCCCGACAGCGCCAGGGACGCAAGTCCCAGACGCAAATCAGGGACATCACCGCCAGCCAGAACATGGGACAAAGCGGCAACGAAGGTCGCAAAAACGGCGCCGGTCCAGCCACGCACTAGACGTAGTCCCCGTGCCGTCACATTCCCTCCCCGCCAAACCGCATTCACCGGCCCCAGCCGGACCATGACCATTGTCTCTGCAATTCTACGGGCTGTCGAACAAAAGACGTAGTTCCAAGAGCCAGCCCGGCTCGACGTGGCACCGACGTGGGCTGCGCCGCTGGCGGTACCGTCCTGGGCAAGGCGGCAGAGTTTGAGTCGGACCTGATCCGGTTGCACACCCGTGAGGCAATGGCGGTCGCCAAGACGAAGGGAAGGCTGCAGGGCAAGAAGCCGAAATTGTCCAAGCCTCAGCGAGAGAGCATCTTCTGACGCTGCACAACGCCGGGGAGCGCACGCAGGTTGAAATTAGCGGGGCTGTTCCGAGTATCCCGGACCACGGTGTATCGCCAGCTCCAACGACGCACCATCTGAAGACCGACGCGGCGCCGACTTGGAACGCCAGATAGCGCTGCAAAAGGAACACCGTTTAGCGTTGCGATTCACACTGCGGCTCCAAGAAGCAGCGCTGAAGTGTCTCGTGAACGATCGTTACCGGACGATGAGCGGCCATGACTTGGGTTCTTCGACAAGTCCGCAATTGGACTATCAAAGGGTGGCTGTCACCAGATAGGTACGGCGAGTACTTTGCGGTCCCACGTCCCTTGTTGCTTCGGGCGCCTCGACCAGCCGCCCGAAGTTTGCCGCGGGATGGCCCGGCTGTACCAGCTTGGTATTGGTCCAACCGCATGCTCGAAACAAGGCTTGGGGAGTGTCTGTGCAAAACGGTAGTGCCCGGCCAGATTCC
>JABBNV010000035.1 GCA_019352125.1 Acidobacteriota bacterium
GGCGGCTGCGTATTGATCGGTCCGTAGTGTTCGTCAGTGGGGAGGCGAATGTTGGCCTGCCGAAGAACGGGGATAGGCGGACGGTGCCCGTGACTGATGTGGCCATGGAATATCTGGATGCTGCGGCGAAGGGGAAACAGCGTGATGACCTGCTGTTCAGGACGGCGCGGGGCGGCCAGCTGCGAGCGAACAACTTCAAGCGCCGAGACTTTGACCAGGCCGTGACGACGGTCAATGATGCAGCAGCGGCACGCTTGGCAAAGAGTGAGCCCCAAGGGGTGACAATCCCTGCAGGCTTGTGGGTTCATGACCTGCGGCATACGGCGGCGTCATGGGCGGTGCAGGCCGGAGCGTCTGTGAAGAGTGTTCAGCGCATGCTTGGCCACAAGACTGCGGCCATCACCCTAGATGTCTATGCCGGCCTCTTTGACCAAGACCTGGATGACGTAGCCACGAAGATTGATGCCCTCATTCTTGGGTCAAAAACACGCAACCAAAAAACAGAACCGCCCCAAAACCGCCCTACGAAAGTAGAAAGTGCCGCCTGACCTGCACTGTCACACTCAGCGGATCACGTTTACACCGTGGATGTCATCGGTTCGATCCCGGTAGGGCCCACACAGCAAAATCCCCGCCAATTCACGGAAACATCCGTTGAATCGGCGGGGATTTCTTGTGTTTTTGGGGTGGTGGCGACTCTTTAAAGTTCCGCGTAGTTCTGCTGATTTCTTCAAGTCTCCTTGGAGTAAACCGCCCTAAAACCGCCCTGAGGCTGTGGGCCTAAATTAGTAGCCGCGGCCACGCCAGCCAGGCAGAGACTCATCGAGCAAATCCTGTTGTGCAGCGGGCAGCTTAGCGTGGTTGTTCCTCTGCCGTTGCATGTGCAGCCACATGCCTAGCCCGTGCTCCGGCTCCGGGGCCGATGACTTATATGCTGGCCAACGTGCTGTCTCGCGATGGAAGGTGACAAGCGCCTGTAACTGTTGGTGCCAGCGCTGCTCATCCTGTGTGGCTCTCACCGACAGGTCCCAGCGCCCAAGTTCGTCCAGAGCTGCACGGAGGGAGTGGGGGAGTTGGCCGGCCTTTGCCAGGCTGCGCTGCCTGCTCACCCACTGCCCTAAGCGAAGCTCCGCCACTGGGTGGTCTCCGGAGGTGGCCGGGAAGCGCGACTCCCTGGCAACGAATGCCGCCAGCTCCGCAAGCCTCTCCTGCTCCCCGTGGGTGGGGCGTCGGTCGAGTCCCTGCCGCCGGTTAGCCTCATGAACTGCCAGCACTTCAGGGTCTTTCTCTATACGTGCCTTGAAATGCGCGAATACTGTGGCCCGCTTCGCGTGGCAGAGCTCAGCGATCTTGGATCGGGTGATCCCAGAGGCGAACATGAGATCCCACTCGGGGTGCCGCGATTCAGCCATGAAAGCATCCTACCCAAGGCCGTTAAAACATGAGCGGCTTCCCGTGCCAGTCAGCCTCGTCCATGCGACTCACGAGTTCCGTCGGCCACCATGCACAATGTACGACGGCGTCCCCATCTTCCCACTGGACGTCCACGGCATTGTCCCGGTAGGAGCGTGCGTAACTGTAGATGGGGCCTGCTTTTACGAGGGGCAACTCATCGCGCTCGAACCAGTGCAGCCCTCCGGTGGGAGTGACGTTTGGTATTCCGATGGGACTATTGTGCGCCGGATGTGCGACAAAAGCGCCCCGCCAACGGGTGAGGTTGGCGGGGCGCTTTCTGTTAGGGACATTAGCTGCTCTTATTTGCCGCATATCATTGGGCTATGACTTCTGTAGGATTCTCGAAACGCTCGAGCCTGATCGTTGCTGCCTTGCTCCTTGCGCTAGCCGGGTGCGCTAGTGAGCCTCCGCCCGTATCGGATAAGGTGGCACAGTACTACTCAAATCCGCCATCAGCCGCAGCAGCAGCTCCGGCACCGGCGCCCGTTGCGCCGGCCGTTGCTCTACTCAATGACAAAGCCCGCCCGTGGACGATGCAGGTAGTTGGAGATTCTACTGGGGCAGGTCCCGCACGCTGGGTGCACGTTCTCGCTGCAAGAATGTCTGCAAAGTACGATCGGCCCGTCGAACTCCACGAATGGGCCAACGCGTCAAATAGTTATTCCGCGCCCACCATCGTCGGTATCGCAACTGGCGCACCGATAGTCATCTGGAATGGCTCAGCATCCGGCAAGGGTACCCAGTATTCTTTGGATAATTGGGCTGCCATGGTTCCGACTCGACCTGACATAGTCGTGATAAATCATGGCTTGAATATGCCGGATGCACCTTCAGCGAAGGCCGGGGTTGCCGCGATCATCTCGAGGGCACTGCTCCAGTGGCCAAAACCAACAGCGTTCGCGATCACGATTCAGAGTCCACGCCTCGACTCTGGCGCTGCTACCGAGGATGTGGTTACGGCCATGCTGCGACAGAATTGGGCGGCTGGCCCAGTGGCAGAGATAGACGTTTACAAGGCATTCAAAGAAACTGGCAGTGTTGCTCCTTTGCTAGTCAGCGACCATCTACACCCATCCAGCAAGGGTGCAGAAATCTGGGCGGACACGGTGCAGAATGCACTCGGCCTCTAGCTAGTAAGCGCGGTCAATCATGAGGCCAACGAAATAGGCATCTGAGGCAAGCGTATCTGCCGCGTTCCCACCATCTCGTCCTACCCTGAGGGCGACCGGCGACGCTCCCAAGGCGATCCGCTGCCAAATATCAACCTGCGAGTTCTTTCCTGCGACCGTCTGCGCGCCCGACTGTCCTGATCCGGAGGACAGAAAAGTTCCCATCTGAATTGCCCCAGCGCCCCCGGACTGCTCCCCGATATACATGTGATCACCAGTCCAAGTGACCTGCTTTGACACGGCTGCGTTATTGCTCGTCCAGATAGCTCGAATGTTCTGCCTCTTCCATGAAGATGGAATATCAGCCACACACGAGATAGATTCTCTGACCGATGGGTCTAACTCCCAGACTGGTACGCCGTAGTGAACTGCGAGTGAAGGGGAACCCTCATTGGCTAGAAACTGCATAGCTGGAACCCATATTCGCGTACTAACCGATTGGTACCCTGGTGCGAGCGCCACCCTTGACGGCTTGACTGTCTCCCAAATAATATCTGCCCACATGGGTGATCCAGCTGCATCATTTGGGTGGAGCCCATCAGGGTTTAGTAGGTCTGTAGCGTAGTCCCCATATAGTCTGAACGCCTCATTTATGTCCACAATGTCGTGACCAGCCATTACAGCTAGCTGGTAGATTGCTTGCTGCTTTCCCTGATCATTGGCATAGTCAGGATCAGTGATTGCGCGAGGATTCTGTGTCATTAGAATCATTGCCGCATTTGGATAGCGATTTATGTAGTTTTGGACGGTTTCTTGGTGGATTGCCCTATAGTCGTCGATCAGCTGCGGCGAGTTGTGCCCAAAATTCATGAAGATGACGTCTGGGATTCCACCTGATACCAGCGCTGTTAGGTTGTCTCTCGCATAGGCAATGACACTGCCAGATACTGATCCGTTCCAAATGGTAATTGTTCGTCCATTTGAGCCCGTCTGGATTGTGGTTCTGGAACCTGCTGGATATGACTTGCTGGGGTCATCCCATGGTGCGTATATCACGGTGTGTTCCGGGTAGGCTAGCGCTATTTTATTGGCGATGAGGCGCACCCACCGCGTTTCTCCTGCCCCTGTCGAGTCGCCTACTGCTAGGACGTTACTATCAGTAGAAGCTTCGCGTAGTTTCCGATGCCATGCAGCAATTCGTAGGCTTATCGCTGCTCCTTGCACTGGGAACGCGTCAAGCCGGCGCCCGCTGGAATCCTTCATGTATGCCATTTGCTAAACCTCCGAGACTATGTCAATAATTTCGCCAGTAGTGGCACTGACCTTGATGAGCACTTTTCGATCTAGAATCTGGTTCCCCGCTTCGTCCTCGAATCGGACGTAATTTGTTCCTAGATATGTATTCGATGCCGTCCCGCTGGTGCCCATTTCTTTAGCTATGCCGGTATCCGTAGCGATAACGGCGGCTGCGGCAGTTTCAGCCGCTGAGTCTTGAGCTGCCTTAGCTGCTGCTTTAGCCTCCTGCGCATCCTGCGCCGCCGTCGTCGCCTGATCGAGCAGCCCGCGGTATGAGTTCAGCAGCCCAGAGTAGCGTCCGCCGGACCACCGAAGCTGGGGGAGCGGGCCGATAAACGCCGGTATGAAGCCCTGGGCCGTCGTCGTCATTGGATTGGCCAGCGGGAGGCCATTCAGATCCGTGATCGTGACCGGTGTGGTCTTGGCTGTATCGGCTGGATCGTAAAGCGTGATCGAAGAACTTGCGGCGACGTTACCGAGCGCCGTCGCATCCTCCGCCAGCTGCATATCAAATGGATAAGTGGCCATGGGTTTCTCCTACGTGTGGGGGCATGAAAAAAGACCCCACACACGGCAAGGTCTCGGAGGTTTATTTTCGGGGATCAGCCGGGAATGGTTTACGCGGCGTGCTTACCTGCGGGATCAGTCGTCTCAGCATTGATAGCCGATGGGTTGCCGTCGGTCGCGCCAGAAGCCACCGATGTCAGGACGGAGACGACGACGGCGGTGGCAGCAACGCTTAGCATCTGCGGCCAATCCAGCGAGGTAATCCCTACCGCGCCGGTGCCGATCAGTGCCAGCATTGCTTGGGCGAACGTCTTAGTTCCGCGTTCCGCCGTTGCTTTCCAGAATGGGACAGTGAGCATGATGCCTCCTAGAGTGTGGTGATGCTGATAATGGTGAGAGCGGTGCTGACGATCGTTGCCGCTACCAGGTAGATGGCCAGTGCTGTGGCTGCCCCAATGATTAGGACGGAAACAGCGGCAGCAGTGACGGTTCGCATTAGAGGGATGGCAGGCCGGTGAGGTCATTCGAGGCGGCGTTGGCCCAGACGTAGTAACCGCCAGTGGTGACGTACCAAGCGTTATCTCCGGTGCCGTAGGGGTCTTCTCCTGCGACGTAGCCGACGACGGCGAGTTGCGCGCCTTGGGCGATACCTTCCGGGTATCCCGGTGCCAGCGGTGCGCTGGCTGATGGGGAGGTACGGGCGTAGGCGACGGCGTTCGTCACCAGCCGATTTACCGCTGCGGCTGGCACTGGCGTTGGTGATGCCGAGGCCGCGGAGGCGGCTGCGGCTGCGGCTGCGGAATGGGCGCCCTCACCCGGAAAAGTGCCTGGGATGTTCAGCGTCTGATTCGGGTAAATCAGGTTTGGATTCAAACCCGGATTCACGGCCACAATCTGATCCACCGTCACCGAGAACTGATTTGCAATGGACGTGAGCGTGTCGCCCGTCTCCACGTTCGCCAGGAACGTCCCATCAACCGCGGGGGCCGGGGCAATCGGGGGTGATGTCACGCCACCCTGCGGGGCTACTACAGCTACCGGGGCGCCGGCGAAGAATTCAGCAATACCCCAGGATGATTCGTCGTCGTAAATTTCCTGAGCGAGCCCGCAATCATCACCCCACAAGTAATCATCCGTCAGGGATACGTGAATGTGGTTGGAGTGATTGTCCCCGACGTAATCGGCCCACGCCCAGCCGTCAAAGTCACCAGCAATCTTCGGTGCCGGCGCGCCCTCAGACATGTCATGAATCAGGTACCGGAACTTTATATTCGCCTGCGAGCGCAGGTATTCGGCGAGTGCGCGTCCGGTTGGTTCGTCGATGTTCTGGCCGATGGCGGTGGAGATGTCGAATGCCATGACGTGGCCGAGGTGGTTGGGGTTGTGGCCGGTGAGTTGGCCTTGCCCGTATCCGGTGAGGAATCCGTCTGTGCCGGTGAAGCGTCCGGGCCAGACGGCGTTGAGTTCGTCGCGGAGTTTGAGGAGTGATTTGGCTGGGCGTGCGTAGGTGACGTTGTAGTTGGGCATGGTGGTCTCCTTGTACTTTTAGCGTGTGTCGGTGCCCGGTTTTGGGCATAAAAAATGGCCCTTAGTGGGGCCTCGGTGGTTATGGTTTGGCGGTTGGTGGTGGTTGGCTTGCCGCGCATTGATAGGTGGTCGAGCCGGGAGGGTTGGGCGTACATGTATATGTAATGCCGATGCTGTCCGTGAATGTGAAGCTGGACAGAGCTGGGCCGGGAGGACCGATTTTGCCATCCGCACCAGTGGCTCCCGTTGCTCCCGTTGCTCCCGGCGCACCGTCTGCGCCGGTTGGGCCTTCAGGTCCGGTTATAGACGCGCCGTCTTTGCCGTTGGCTCCGGGTAGGCCCTGGGGCCCCGGTACTGAGGAGTCCGTTCCGTCTTTGCCTGCCGGACCTGTAGGCCCTGGAATGGTTGAGTCTTTGCCAGGGGCTCCTGGTATGCCCTGGGGCCCCTGTGGCCCATCGTCACCCTGTGGCCCTGCAACGACGTCAGGAGCTGGCTGTGCTGCTACTTCCTGGGCCTTCTGGCAAACATCTTTTCCCTGCTCGTCAAGTATCACTTGACCGGACTTGCATGCGGAGATCACCGTTTGCGAAAGCGATTGCGCGGAAGACTGGGCCGCGTCACGCTGGCCATTTGTCACCCATAACTCTACGATCAGCACGGCTACCAGCAGGACTAGCAATGACAGTAAAGCCGTGCCAAGCCGATTCACCTTCCGCTGCTTGTGATCGACGCTCTGCTGCTGCTTCTCAATGTCAGTCATGAGTGGCCCTCCATACGATCCTCTTGCTGAGCCTCGGTGCGGTGCCGCTTCGGGAATCTACAGTCGAGTAATTCCTCGCGAGTCCGGTTGAGCTCGTCCCGAAGTCGGTCGATCTCTTCATCTTTTGATCGAATGACGCCGCGCTTCTCTTCTCGGAGTTCCTTCGAGACTTTGAGGTACCAGGCTGCACCTGTGATGAGTATGGAGAGGATGAGTCCACCAATGCCGAGTTGTGCCCATATCCCGGCGATAGTTCCTGTTGCTGCTTGCTCCACATTGGCGTCCTCCCTAGTTATGATCCTGCGGGGATAACCATGATTTGGAATCTTCGGTTATATGGCGTCAAGGCGAATTCCCCGCTACCATACAGGCGGCTTAGCTTCAGGTCTGCGGTTGCCGAGCCCACGAGTGGGGTCTGCGTGGCACCAGAGAATTGGATCCACCCACCGCCCCCCTCAATCTTTGCCCGAAATGCTAAGTACGCATTGTTGGGGAGGTCAACGTGGGGATCCCACCGAGTTGCCCCATCCGCCCCAGACTCCATATTCACCCAAGCCTGTACATGGTATGGATACCCAGGATCAGGGATGTTGATCTGAGCAAGAAGGATTTGGTTGCCGTTATTGACGGTCGCTATGGGTACCGCTCCGCCCATCCAATCCGCGGCTTTGTATACCACCGCCCCCACACTGGCCCGTGACCATTCCGCTATGTTGTTGCTACCGATGACGTAGCGCCACTGCGTTGATCCAACAAGTACCTGAGCCCCAAGACGGGCTAGGTACCCCAGCGCCAGCTTGTCCTTAGCGATGATCCCGCCATTTCCAGCCCAGCAGCGCAGGTCAACCATCCCCGTCGGCTTCGTCTGGCCCGCCGTCCACTGAACCAGCCATATCGGCTGATCATCCGCTACACCAGGTTCCTCGTCACGTACCGGGAACTGCTTCGCAGGTGAGCCCTTGAGCAAGACGAGCTTGGTCTCATTCGTAGTCCAGTCACGATGAGCAACTACTAAATCCCATCGGGTATCAGAGGTAACCGGCTCGGCCACTAGTGTCACGATTGCATCTGACGTATCAAAAACCCCAGGACCCCAAAACCCGGTGGTCTCAGGCGCGATATTCACGGCCTGAGCGATCGACGGATGGGCTGTGACCTTCAAGCCGTCCGGAGTGCTCACGCCATAGGTCGATGCGCCCAGAGAGGATGACATCTTGGCGTACTGGATCGAATCAACGGTGCCCGGGTACCCGGCAGAACTAATGGCCATCACATGCTCCTAAAATTGCGGATAGCGGCATACGTTTTTCGTAGCGCACGTCCAAAAGTGAGATCCGGATCGTCAGTTATTTCCCCAACCTGATGGATGACCTCGAGGCCGCCATCGCGCTTCCACGAGATCGTCGCTGAGCGGAGCGTGTCTGTAATGACAAGCCCTGGGCCAACTTTCAGAGATATACGGTCCCCAACCTCAAGGACGCCATGCCCGTACCGGAATTGCGGAGTCTCTGAAAGAGTTAGCTTCAAACCCGACTTCTCCGACCCCTCGGAAAGGGTTTCTGCTGCGCGCTCCGCATAAACATCCCCGGAGCTCGAGTCTCTGGCATCGCGGAATACCTCAATGACGTCCCCCCATTGAGCTTCACGCAGAGGATCTACGAACGCGTGAAAGGTTCGCGCAACGCCCTCGCCCTGGCCGCCAACAACTCCCCGCGTGGCCTCCGGGGCTGCATTGGTCCAACTCCACGACTTCACCGTCCCGGCGGCTTCAGAGAGAATCCTCGGGTAGTCCTTTGGCTCATAACAGTCAACAACCAACCCAGCGCCTGCCTGCTTGACTGTCACACCCAGTCCAGCACCATCAAATGCAGGAAATAGGCGATCAAAGAGGGGATGAAATCGCATAGATACCGTGATGTTTGCACCACGGCCAAGATCCGGCGCCACAGAAATTGGCAAACCCAACCGATCTACCGCATTAGCCTGGACAAATGCTTTCAGCACCGACTCCGCCGGGCCGCTGCGCGTGTCATACTCAGCCGTCTGGCTTGCAAGATCAGCAGCAGGAACAGGCCACCCGAGCACCCTGGTAAGCAGCCGATAGTCGTCAGGCACCGTGAACGTTAATTCACCACTCGCCGAGGGGCCGGAACCACCCCGTGAACGAACCGGGCCAGAAATTATCTGTCTCCCGCCGTATTCGCACGTCAGCCGTGCGCCATCAGCCATTAGCAGCGGCAATTTGCTGTTATTTGATGTCGTCGTGAATGTGATGCTCTGCTGGTCATTATGTGCCGGCGTTGCCACAACGCTGATGGCGTCTCCCAGCCAGCCTTTCCGCCGGAAATCCTTGTCATAGATCGTGAGTTTGAAAGGATTTTTCACGCGTACGCCCTCCGATACTTCGGAACAATCTCAGCCCGTACCCCACCGTCGCCCACCATGCTGATAGACAGCAACTGCGACTCTCCAGCAGGTACCTGGGCAAAATCAGCCGCACCAAGGTCTTCCGTCCGATCCACCGGATTCGCAAAAACCTCAGCCGCACCAGTTTCAGCAACTGCCGGCGTGTAGTCATACATCGTGGCCGTCTGGACTGTCGGGTCTGCATCGACCACCAGAGCCTTGCCCTCCGGCACGGCAAAGGGAACACCTACGAAGCTCCCATCCACACCTAACTCAGCCGACGTTGAATCACCAATAACGGTCCATACCGGCCAAGCATCCTCAGTACCAGGATTAGAAATCCTCGCCGTCCCCAACGTCGTAGCGTTGCCAATATGGAATGGCGTTGCCTTCGCCGGGCCCCCATAGAAGTCCATGCTCTCGCCACCAGCTGGCCAGAACTTCGATACCGTCGACCCCACCCAGAACGGCTGATCCGCCACAAAATCTAGACCGTAAACCGCCCAAGCGCGAGCAAATGGATCAGTACTGTACGTGGGAGATGCCTGTCCTTTAAAGCGGATCCACAACGATCTCGATGTTCCGTCAACCGGATTGGTGAAAGTCAGCTTGCAATACTTCTCTGGGTGCATTGCTTTCCAAAAAGACAATTCACGCGCAAACCACACGCGAGTCGCCTTATCCGCGAAGACAGCTATCGGAAGATACACCTTGCGAGCGTTCGCAACAGCCCCATGAAACCACTGCCCTGGTACGGATGGAGAGGACTGAGTCCACTCCGTGTAGTCTGGCATCGACAAGCCTTCAACGTCCTTATTCACTAGAGCCAAACCGCGGGACGGATCCGTGAGATTAAAAACTGACCCATCCCACGACGTCAGGGTGATAATCGAGTGCAGCTGGTTGAATACTGGAATCTCAGCAGGTAACGCTGGGGCCGCATAAACAATTGGCATTCGCTTATACCCCCGCCGCTACAGATTGAAGTCCATTCAGATCAATGGCCCGCTGCTTCTTCTTCTCGATCTCTTCCGCCAAATCTTCCGGATCAGCGCCGTACAACTTGTCGATATTGATCATTGTTGGGGCCGTAGCCCGAGTAGTAACCATCCCAGCCGCACCAGAGCCACCCAGCACCGACGAACCAGGCACAGCAACACCAGCCCGAACCGTCGCTGTCACCTCGGACAGAGTGTCCTTCAACCCCGGCAGACCACCCTTGAGGCCAGTCTCGAGGGACTGCATAATCCAGCCACCGTTAGGGACCAACAAGCCAAGGTCATAGGCACGCGGACCCTTATGGTCAGCGATCCACTGACCAATACCGCCCACGAAGTCTTGGACGCCCTTGAACGCGTTCTGCAACCCAGCGAGGAAACCGTCCATGATCTGATGGCCAGCGTTAGAAAGTAGCCCACCAAGGGACCCAATAGCGTTGAGGATCATGTTCGGCACTCCGCCGACCCACCCGATCAGGTCGTTGAACCGTCCTACCGCGGCATCACGCATACTGCCGACCCACTGGCCTATCTGGGCACCAAATCCAGCAATAGCTATCAAACCCTGGATAAACCGACCCGGAATTCCCTGAATATAGGCGATAATCCCATTCCAGACGGCTGAGACCGTCGCCGTGATGGCATTCCACGTCCCAGACAAAAGATCCGAAACCGCTTGAGCCCCAGCAGCGAAGAATCCAGTGATTTTCTGCCACGCCGACACAACTATGCCGCCGATTGCACCGAAGTTCCCCGTAAACAGCGCAATCATAATTGCCAGCGCCGTTGCTATCAGTGTCTGAATGACCTCCCACGCTGTGGAGAACACAATCTGGATGAGCTGCCACACGGTGGAGAAGACTTGAAGGATCCCATCCCACACGCCACCCCACCATGCAAGGAAACCCGCCATGATTCCTTGGAACCAGGTCACGAATCCTTGCCATACAGTGGTCAGGAAGCCGACGACGCTACTCCAATTAGCGACAAGTAGAACGATAATCGCGATCAACGCAACAACCGCCAGAATGACCAACCCAATCGGGTTAGCTGTCATGGCTGCGTTGAACAACCACTGCGCCGCCGTAGCTATGCCCGTAGCCGCCGCACCTGCCACTAGCGCAACTCTCTGAGCAACCATCACCGCAGTGCTCTTCACCGTTGAGATATTGCCCAAATTCAATGCTGCGGTGCGTGTACCCGTTGCGATGGCGTTCTCACGTTCGAGGTTGATCGCAATCACGCGCAGGACGTTGTTCGCCAATTGCACCGGAGCCATAGCAACCTGAGCCGCCTGCACCGCGAGTTGTGAGTCTGCGAGCGCGGAAGATGCTAGTTTCCATGCCACAAATCCGGCGACCACGGCGGGCATCCAAGCGATTATCGTGTCTACATGGTCCGCCAGAAAGCTGAGAGCCGTAGTTAGTACTTGTACCCCGGCAGATGCGACCTTAGCCGCGGCTGGCCCGAGGTTAGGAAGTTGTGCGATGAACTGTTTAACTGCTGGCCATAGGGTCTGTAGGCTCGTTCCGATTGAGCCGAGTGCACCGCTAACGGCTGATCCGCTACCGCTGATGGATTGCACGAACCCTGAGAATGACGAGAAATCTAGTTTGCTGGCGGCATCTACTACCTGATGGATGGCAAATGCTGCGCGCTCCATGAACCCTGCGAACCCGCTGGAGGTGATATCGCCGTCGTTGTACTTCCATGCGGCGGCGAAGGCGCGAATACCGCCAATGATGGTGTCAACCTTGGCTAGGACGAATGCGGCAAATCCGGCAATAGCTGGCTGTGCTTTGCCCTGGAACGCGGTGCTGAACTTGTCAGCAAACGGTGATAGGCGTGTGCCTAGACCGTCGAAGATGATGGTGATTTGGTTGAATACGTCCTTGATGAGTGGGAATACCCCACCGGAGAGAACGACTCCGAAGCGGGACATCGAGGCGAGCATGTTCGCCCACGCGCCCTTAGTCACGTTGCCAGACTTCAGGGCAGCGCCGCCCAGGTTGGTTTCCATCGCATCGGCGAAGTGGGCGAAATCAACCTGACCCTTGGAGACCATCTTCGACGCTTGCTCAGCGGTCACACCGTACTGCTTGGCGATCATCTGCAGGATCGGTACGCCACGGTCTGAAAGCTGATTGACGACGTCGCCCGTCACCTTTCCGCTTGAGGCGACCTTGTTGAAAATAGACCCCATCGTGCCCATGTCCGTGCCGGCAATGGTTGCGGCGTCGGCGGTGAGCTTGAGGACCCTTTCCAGTTCCTTACCAGGCTTAATCCCTGCAGCAGTGGCACCAGCTGCTACAGTGGCGGCCTCGCCCATGCCAAAGGCGGTCCCCTTAACGGATGCCAGGGCGTTGTTCATGATGCCCTTGACCGTGGCAGCAGAGTTACCGAGGCCGTCGAGCTTAGCTGTTGCGTCTTCGATCTGCAGCTGGCGGCTAATACCGCCCTTGATGGCAATCGCCGCCACAGTGGCAGCCAGTCCGCCGGCTACAGCCAAGGACTTACCTATGAAAGCGCCAAGACCCTTGATCCCGTTACCGAAAGTGGTAGTGAACTTCGATGACGACGAGCTGGCTGCCGCATCAACCTCAGAATCAACCTTTGACCGTAGTCCTGAGAAAGTAGGTACAAAAGCTACTTGTGCGGAGCCAGCTTCGTCAGCCACCGAATCACCCCTTGCGGATATTTGCGAACGCCGAATTGGCGTCCAGTTGAGCCCTTAGACGGTCTCGTTCTTCCGCAGTCACTTGCGGTGCCTCTGTGCCGCCCGGCCACGGCCAAACGAAATCGGCGGGCTTCTCATGATCACTTCGGAGCGCGTTCTTCACCGTGAGGAACAGGGCGGCAGTGAGCATGGGCTGCAACCCCATCGGGTACTTCCACCCGTTCACAGCCGCGAAAAGGTGAGACCCTTGCTCCTGCAGGAGCTCCTCCGCAAGGTCAACGGCCTCCCGATAGGAGAGTGAGTCGCCAATGTCGTTGACGGACACTCCAAGAGTTCGGAAGTCATACGTCAGGGCGGGGCGGTGCTCCTCTACGAGTCGGAGGAGCCACGCAATTTTTCGAGGGTTACACCTAGCCGTTCACCGACTGCTTCCACCCACGCCATGGCAAGCTTCATTTCTTCAGCGAAGTCGCCAAGCTCTTCGATCTGCGCCGCGACAGGGGAAGGAAGCACCTCATCGAAAAGGAAGTCCAAGGCCTCATCACCTTCTTTGCCCTCAAACGCGGTGAACTTTTTCATGGTTGAGCGCCCCACGCGCAGATCCAAGGACAACTCCCCGGCGCTGGTCTGGCATTTCAGGTTGTGCTCCACAATCAGGAATTCTGGCTTCGCAGGTGCCTTAGCAGCTGTGCGTGCCGTAGTGGTCTTGGTCGTCGTTTTCGGTGTAGTCATTGCAGTGTCCTTTCAGACGTGATGGGTTCTTTGATGGGTTGGTGCTGTTCCCCGCGCCCACCCATCAAAGGAGCGCGGGGAACAGGTCATATGGGGCGGCTATCCGCCAGTTGGTACATCCGATGCAGGGATCAACCACTCGCCAAGGTGCTCGTTGTCCAGCAGGGCAGAACGATCAATGCTGAACGTCCCCTCATAACCGAGGACCTTGCCCCGCTCAGACTTTTCTTCCTTCACACCCGAGATGCCGGCATTGGCAGCCACACGGCGACGGATAGTCCCGTTCTTGAAGATCTCTTCCGTAAAGATCACGTACCGCTTGGACGTGCCACCACCGTCGATGGTCATGTACCCGTTGACGTCCGCTGTCTTGCCACGGATGATGCCGCGCACAATCTCGTCGGTCTGCGCGAATTTGCACACCAAAGTGACCTTCGCGAGGCCGGAGGGCAGCGAATGGCCCTCCTGCCAGAACACGAGCGCATCGCCGTCAGGCTCAAGCGTCCACTCAAATCCGCCGTCATCTGTCAACAGGCCGGGAATCTTGAATGCAGGGTCCAGCACAAGAGTTCGCGAAGCACCCTCCACAGGGGTAGGGAACGCTGTATCGATAGGGGCGAAACCAATACGCCCCGTGACAGGCACCCCAACCGCACCGACGTCATTTCCATTAGCATCAGCAGTCATTGTTTTTTACCTTCCAAATAGAAAAGCCACCCCGAAGGATGGCTAGGAGTTGTAGTGAATTGGTGGGGGACTAGTCGAACGGCTGCCCGACCACAGACAAGGTGAACGTCATATACCGCGAAGGCTGCGACGAATCGTCAAGTATTTTGTAGGGGCCATACGACTGCACAACAGCGGCAACCGGGTTACCCGGATCAGGCCTCGCACAAGAGTTGATGATCATCTTCACGAGGTGAGCTAGATCCGTAGCTAGTTGCCCCTGGGTGACATCGTCCCCGGCCATCACCGTCACCCCGATCGACGGCTGAGAAGTGATAATCGACGTTGACTGCCCGCCGTCGTCACGAACAACCACCGTCTTAGGGCGCGATGGTGAAGGGAACCTATTGGACACGAAAACGCCCTGTGCCAGCGGAGTATCGATCTTGCCCAGCTCAGTGCGAATGAACCCCGTTAGGAACAGCTCAAGATCCGAATCGATGACTCTGCTACCCATGCCCAGCCACCTGCCCCAAAGCCCTGGCAAGGTTCCCCGTCCGCGACTCAACAAACACCGAATGAGGGCTAGAAGCAACCACCAAAGCAACGTTCCTCGTCTTCGCGCTCTTCACCTCCACATGGATGGAATCACGGTAAGCGCCGGTATCGACCTGAGCCGAAGATTTCGCGAGGGACGCCGCCTGCTCCGCCTTCGCCCTGATAACTGCAGTGACCTCCGAAGAATGCCCAAACTTGCTGAACCAATCCTCGTTCCACTTCATCCCGTCACCTTCTTCACAGGAAACTCATCCCCAGGACGCCATCCAGTGAACGGATTCAACCAAGCCGCGTTATCCCCGGTTACCTCCCACAGCCCAGAGCGGGAACGGATGCGATCTGCAGCCTGAACATCCATATCGGCAGGCCCATAAACACTCATGGTCGTGATAACCATTTGCCGGTTGGAGTTGATGGGCTCATTGGTTGACGACGGCGCGACAGCACAACCCTCTATGGAGAGTTCGTCTGCATCCGCCCACGTCCCCATGGTCGCTTCCCCGGAGTACGGGTCAGTGACCAGTTTTCGACGTAGCCGAGCAACCGTTTCGCCGTTGGCGAGAGGGAACATCGACCACATGCTCAGCATCCGCCTTCCGGCCAAATAAATACCGGCTCATACCTGCCAGAGGGCGGCATATGAAACACGGGACCCGGAGTCGAAGATCCTTCAAAAACCTCAACCATCCAGTCCTCAAATGCGTAGACCTCTTTGGATCCGGACTGAAGTGTCACCTGCTGGTTGTACGGGCCAGCTGCCTGAGACCACGACTTTGCATTGAAGACGGGTGGGGCATCCAGCTTTGGCAGAACCAGCTGAATGACGACATCTTTGACATCGTCAACTCCCAGCGTCCCATTAGCCAGCCGCAGGTCCACATCCTTCCACCGGCGACGGATACTCCGAGAGACCGCGCCCAGATAATACGAGGCCTTGGTTCTCTCGGGATCTGTGAGGGGACGCCAAGCACCTTCCAGATCTTCAACCGCTGCGAGATCCGCCATGGCGTCCCCTCCCTCCTACTTGGCCGTCGTGGTCTTGTCCGATGTGGAAGCCTTGGACTTGGCCAGCACGGCAGCCGCTTCGGCATCGGTAGCCGCCTTTGCCGCTGCGTCTGCTTCCGCTTTAGCCGCTGCCTCTGCTTGCGCGTCGTCTGCAGCGGTATCCTCGGCGGGGTTATCTGGCGTCAGCTGGATCAGGCCCCGTTCGGCGAGCGCATCCAAGAGATCCTGGTCCACGCCTTCGGGGATGGGAGATCCCGCACGGATGAACCGAGCCACTCTGCTTCCCGTCTTGGGGCCCACAGCGACTTTCACAACGGAAGCCTTGGCAATGTAGTCAGCCATGATTAGGCCCCCGTCCCGGTGAGGAAGAACCCGGCCTGCGGGTTGGTGACGACAGGCACGTGCGGGTTGCGAGCTTGAAGCCGGGTCTTGTCCGCCTTCTCGCGGAAGGAGGCGATCTCGACGCCAGTGTCGGCTCCGACCGGCTTGTACTCCGGCGAGGGGATGTTCTCCCGTCCGATTCCACCGAGCCGACGGCGGTCCACGAACAGCGGGTCTGTAAACTCGTCGTCGTCGCTGGATACCCACGTCAGACCATTGATGGTGGGGAAATCCCCAGTCAATGCAGTTTTGTCCGTGTTCGGGAGGACATCCAGAAGTTCTGGGAGTACCTCGGCGTACTGTTCACCACTGAGCACAACGGTGTCGATCGAGTATCCCAGCTTCAGCTTGCGGGAAGCCGCCTGGACGCGAAGCGCGTCTTTGAAGATCTGCTTTCCAGTGGTCCAAGCAGCGCCAGCCGTGATCGTCTGGGTCACCGAGGACTGGATGACGGCGAGCGCGAGCTCGTTGGCGTTGAATACCAGTTCGGTCTGCAGTAGGAGCATGGCGTCATCTACGGGCTGACGCAGGCTGCGTCCGATTTCCTCGTCCGTGATCTCGGTGGCGATGCCTTCCTTGGATGCCGTGT
>JABBNV010000347.1 GCA_019352125.1 Acidobacteriota bacterium
CGTGACGTCAGCATCGACGACGCGGGCCCAGTCATGAATGGTCGGGCCTGTTCCGTTGCCGGCGAGCCTTCGTACCAGTTTCCGTACAGTCGATGGCTGTGGGTCACCCTTGATCCCGGCGTGGTACATGTGGGCGGAAATGAGGGGCAAGACCTTGTCTTTCACATGCCCTGGTGCACCGATTCGGTCAAGGAAGTCCGCGGCAGGGTCGACACCTGCTTCAGCGTGGCCGTGGGAGGTGATCCGCTCCCCCGCACTCAGTGCGGAGGATTGATCGGGTACATCGGTGTGGGTGGCTTTGCCTAGGTCATGAAGCATGGCGCCCAGCACGGCGATACGCCGCTCATCCTCAGTGGCTCCGTTACGAATTGCTGCTTGCGCTGCGCTGTCGGCCGCCATGCCAAGGTGCACGTCAACGGTGCCTTCAGGATGCCAGGTTGGATCCTGCCGGACACCACGGACTGCTGCCAGTGTGGGGAAGTGCTCCTCCCATCCGGTCTGGTGCAGGGCATCGAGCGCGCGGGAGGGCCTAACACCTTTGGTCCCGATCTTGTCAAATTCTCCCCACACTCTCGAAGGTGGCAACTGTGCGAATTCGTCCTTCATTGACCGGCACAGCTCAATGGTCTCCGGCGCCAACTCCATGTCGAAACGGGCCGCGAATTGCACCCCTCGTAACACCCTCAAAGGGTCTTCAACAAAAGCCTCTGAGGTGTGGCGCAAGATTCGGTCGTGGAGGTCTTGAGCTCCACCGAAAGGGTCGATGAGGTCACCTGTTTCAGGATCCCAACCCATGGCGTTGATGGTGAAGTCTCGGCGGGAAAAGGCCTCGTCCATGCTGAGTTCCGGGTCAACGTGGATGTCGAACCCGCGGTGCCCGTCCCCTGTTTTAGAGTCCCGGCGGGGCAGGGACACATCAAAATCCTGTCCGTTGATCCGTACCGCAATCACCCCAAAAGACACCCCGTGGGTGTCGACATCACCGACAGTGGCGAGCTCTGGAATAAGGGAATTCGTGTCCTGTAGCCCGTGCACTTCTATGTCGATGTCTTTGGAAGCAATCACCTGACCGATCGCCGCCGCATACAGGGCATCTCGAACGGATCCACCGACGATGAGTGGACGCCCTCCAACCTTTGCACAGGCATCGATAACCGAGCGAGCCTCATCCGTGAGCGCGAGTAAGTCGACGCTCCGTCGAAGCTGCACTTGTGCCGTTCCGACCGTTTTGAAGTCATATTGTCCTGCGATAGGTATACCCAGAGGTTTCCGTGGCTGGTTCATTGCTTCCTGACTGTTAGTTATACCCGTCTGTATGCGGCTCTAGCCCGCCACCGAGAAACAGTGACGAGCCAGAGGCTGAACGGAACCACCTAGTACGTGGCCATTTTGGCGGTCACTTGGGCCACATACTGCCGGGTTTCTTGGTACATTCCGTACCGAGCGACTGATGTTTGCCCTTGAAAATACCCCGCAATGGCGGTGCTCATGCTGGGGCTGGTCTGAATTAGCATGCGTAGAAGAACAACCCCCGCAGCGATATTGTCCGCGGTCTGATGAAGATCCAGTGGCCGTCCGGCAAGATCTGATAACCACGTCTGATTGCTGGGCATAATTTGCATGACGCCGAGAGCTCCAAGATACGACACGGCTTGGGGCTGGAATGAAGACTCCTGATCGGCAATCGCCAGTGCCAGTGTGCTGCTCACGCCGTACTTGGCCGCCGCCGCCGTAATCATATCTTTGACCGCGGCGACACTTTCCGGACTCGTCGCAGCCGCGGGTGTTGGCGGGTCGGCGGCTCCAGTCTTCACAGGAGTGTCGGGGAGTTTGATTCCCTGGCCTGGGTAGACGATCGTCATCCAACCGAATCGGTTCAGGTTGAACAGTGTTGCCACGGAAACACCTGTCTTACCGGATATTTTCGCCAGTGTGTCACCTTTCACCACCGTGTAAATGGGGATGGACGTTACGACCGGCGAAGGGGCTGCGGCGGGAAGTGGTTCTGAGGCCAGTTTGATCTTCTGGCCGGGATGGATGATTGATGTCCAGCCGAGATGGCTGAGGTCGAACAATGACGACAGCGGGACGTTTGTCGTTGCGGAAATTCCACTCAAGGTGTCCCCTGGTCGAACGGTGTAGTCCGTTGTTGCCGCACCGGCAGCTGGTGCTGCTAATGCGATACCTGCAGTCAGTGCGATGGTCGTGGTTGCGGTGGCCGCCGTAATGATGCGGCGTCGAAGGGGGCTCAAAAGCAAGTCCTCAGAGTGGTGGGTAGTTACTTACCCGTTTCATGTGTGCGGCACACGAGCGTCGCCGCACACATGATGAGTATGGACCTCTCACCTGTGCTGAAACCGAGCCGCACGTCGGTCACCCTGTCATGGAAAGTTCACCTGTTTGCTTGCCCGCAAGTGCCGGACAGTAACCACCGCAACCTGTTTTTCACTCCGACAGAAGTCAACGTTGACGTGATCAAAGGTGAGACTGATCGGTGGATGTTGATGTTTTGGGCCGGGTCAATGGGGCAGTCGGCGATCCAGGCGGCGCTGAACTTGGAGCACTCCTACGGCATTC
>JABBNV010000348.1 GCA_019352125.1 Acidobacteriota bacterium
GCTAGTCAGCTGCTCTACAGCAGCATGCCCCATTGCCTCGTCCCCCACGTGATAAACGGGCTGACCAACGTCCGCTAAAACGGCCACCTTCAATGAAGCACTCCACTTTCCTTTGATTCCCCAATTGGTATGTTCCGCCGGGGATCCTTTGCAACCACAATACAAGGAGGCAGATGAACCAGTGATGCACGGGCACCTAATGTTGCCTATGGGCCGGTCGGGCTGAGTTTTTGGGCTCTGGCTGGGGCGCCTGTGGCCTTGTCTGTTTGTCCGAGCCTATTATAAATGTTCGCCATGATCCGCCAGGGAATGCGTGACGTGGGCGATAAGCTCGCCGCGGCATTGAGGTCCCTCAGGCTCATCTCAGCGTCGCCAAGCTCGAAGTTCGCTACGCCGCGCTGAACATATAGCCCCGAGGTGAACGGCGCACCGCTGATCAGCGAGTCGCGCGTTGTTTTGGCCAGTGGAATTTACCAGGCCTGCTTCGACCGATCCCGGCATTTGCCGAAGCGCGATCTTGGCCCACTTCAGCGTATGCCGGCCGCAGCTTCATTGCCGTTAGGAGCCACAGCGGCAAAGGCCTGCGCCTCTAGGAGAGCCCTATCACTGTCCCACGACGTTAGAATAGGCCGTCTGAAACTGCAGCTTTGCTGTGGAGACACCACCCGCGGTGGCCGCATTCGCACCAGCTTCCATGGGCCATTCACCTGCCGCTGCCAGAACGCTGACTGCTAAGACGGCAGTGATGGAATGGCACCCCAACACCCACGGCGAGGAAATCAGACTTTAGGTGCGTGGAATTTCTGCTGGGCTTCCAGCAATCCGGACGTGATGAGAGCCTCCGTGGCGTCTGCTGCACCGTCAATGATGAAGGGGAGTTCCTTGGCCTCGGTGGAGGAGAAATCCTTGAGCACGTGGCTGGCTGCATCCATCCGTCCGGGGGGCCTGCCTACGCCTACGCGAACTCGGTAATAGTCACGAGTTCCAAGGGTGCGGGAGATGTCGCGGAGGCCGTTGTGGCCGCCCTCTCCCCCGCCAATTTTAAGTTTCAAGACATCAAAGTCTATGTCGATTTCGTCGTGAATCGCCACCACGTGATCCGGGGCGATGTCGAAGAATTTGGCGAGTGCCGCCGTCGGGCCTACTGAGATTCATGAAGGTCTGTGGTTTGGCGATTATCAGTTTGGGCCCCCCGAAGCCCAGGCGCGCCCTTCGGCTACCTCTGCGTGAAATTTCCCGGCCTTGAAGTTGGCGTTCACGCGGTGGGCTAGTTCGTCAGCCACCATGAAACCAATATTGTGCCGGTTACGGCTGTAGCCGGGCCCGGGATTCCCGAGCCCGACTACAAGCCAGTTGTCACTCATGCGTGAGAACGTCTAACGGAGCGTTGGTTATGCGTCGCCAGCAGATGCAGCTGCACTGCCTTCAGCGGTCTCGCCTTCAGCAGATTCGTTCTCTTCGCCCAAGTCCTGAACGGTGGGTTCGGAGATGTTTACCAGCATGGTCTCCGGGTCCGTCAACAGGGTGGAGCCCTTAGGCAGTAACAGGTCAGAGGCGTGAACGTGCTCGCCAACCTTGCGGCCTTCGATGCTGAATTCAACGCTGGCCGGAATGTGGGTAGCTTCCGCTTCCAGGCTGACGGTGGTGTGCTCCTGGTTCACAGCGGCACCCGGAGCAGCTTCGCCATGCAGTACAACGGGAACGTCAACAGTAACCTTCTCGCCGCGCTTCACGGTCAGCAGGTCAATGTGCTCGATGATCTGCAACAGCGGGTCGCGCTGGATTTCCTTGGCCAGGGCCAGGTGCTCTTCGCCATTGATGCTGATGGTCAACAGGGCGTTGGAACCACGCACTGCGCGGGTGGTTGCACGCTCCGGCAAGTTGATGTGCAGTGCCTCAGCGCCGTGGCCGTAGATGACGGCGGGGATCAGGTCCGCGCGGCGTGCACGACGTGCAGAGCCCTTGCCAAATTCGGTGCGGATGGAAGCTTCGAGTGCTTGCTCGGACTTCTTGGGGGTGTTCTCAGCCATGAGGTTCTCCTTTAGTTACTTGATTCAGCAAGGACGAATGGTCTGGAACTTGCCGGCGCGCAATGCGCTCTAGGAGGCTCAGACCGAGTCGATAACGGAGCGAAGCATTATCACTCCCTCGCCAAGGTACCTAGTTAGTCTACTACAGAGTCGGTAGCGGCTAGGAACGGCCGTGACATGACAGTTGGTGGGGTTTCCGGACGGAATAACCCCACCAACCGTCATCTCGACGCGCTTAGGCGTTGCCGTCGAACAAACTGGTGACGGAGCCGTCTTCGAAGACTTCCTTGATGGCCCGGGCAATCATCGGGGCAATGGAGAGCACCGTGAGTTGCTTGAAGTGCTTGGACGGCGGGATGGGCAGGGTGTTAGTCACCACAACCTCGCGGGCACCGGACTCAGCCAGGCGTGCTGCTGCCGGGTCAGAGAACACTGCGTGCGTGGCGGCGATGATGACGTCCTTCGCACCAGCTTCCATGAGCACCTTCACGGCACCGGAGATGGTTCCACCGGTATCGATCATGTCATCGATCAGTACGCAGGTG
>JABBNV010000349.1:0-335 GCA_019352125.1 Acidobacteriota bacterium
AGTGCCATCTGATCGTTGGGGGCGAAGACCGTCGCCTCGGAGTGGGCCGCAAGAATCAGCCCCACGGTGGCCGGCGCCGGCGAGGCGAGATCGGAATATGTCGGCAAGAGGGGAGATCACATGATGAAATCGCTGAGGCCCCGCGACCGCTTCGAACGCGTCACGTTCCCGGTCTTCGGAATCGCCACCATCTCGCTCACGGCAGCTGACGCCTCTATCGCGGTCGGCAACGTCCAGTCCACCTCAGCGAGCAGCAACGTTTCTGCTGTCAGCGCGTAGCCCCACTCAGATGAGAGCGGCGTCGGGCACCTCCTGACACTGGAAATGCAAATGGC
>JABBNV010000349.1:345-2561 GCA_019352125.1 Acidobacteriota bacterium
GGTGACTGCACCGCGATACCGCGGATATCGCGGCGATTGGGTTGCCGCTGTTCAGTCTCGGATCGATCCCGACCGGGCTGCTCAGCCTCAGCATTCCCAACCCGAGTTCGAGTTCCGCGAGCACCTGCGAGGTGCGGGCGGCGAAATCGAGGTGTGATCCGCACGACGGAACTTCCTTCGATGAAGGACGCGGTCCTGCTGTCAAATCCGAAACTCCCTATGCTCAATCTCGCCAGTTGGGCTTCCGCTAAAAGGACGGTTAGTAGCCTGGGGTCGCTACCACCCGTCCTTCGAGGCCGCGGCCTGCCAAACGCGACGTGCCCGGCGCAGAGATGCACATGCTCGACGGTGGCCACTTCGCCCTCGAAGAGCAGGCCGACCAGATCGCGGATCTCACGCGCAAGTTCCTCGTTTCCACGCTCGGGGTCTCCTTGGTCCCGTAACCCTCACTTCTTGACCCGGACGAGCAACCATCTCGTCCTTCACCTGCCGGAGCGCTTGACAACGGCTAGACCCTAATGGTGGCTAAAGGACGAGTCTCAGGCTGGCGCCGAACTGTTTCTGTAGGCTCACCGGACGGGACGATCAACGGACCCACAGCTCCCCATTGCGGCAGCTGCGACTCTGGGTGGAAAGGTTGTCAAAGATGCGTCCGCTGAGTATTCCCAGCCCGCCGATCAGTTCGTTCAACGTCGGGCCGCTGACCATCCACTTCTATGCGCTGTGCATCCTCACCGGGATCATCATCGCTGCCGCGGTCACCGCCAAGCGAATCGCCCGATCCGGCATTGCCCGCAGTGTGGTCATAGACATTTCGCTATGGGCTGTCGTTATCGGTATTCCCGGCGGCCGGTTTTACCATGTGTTCACGCACCCGAACGATTACTTCTACAAGGGTGCCAACCTCTGGACCGTCTTCGCTGTCTGGGACGGGGGTCTTGCGATTTTCGGTGCGATCATCTTCGGAACCCTCGGCGTTTATATCGGCTGCCGCCGCGCGGGGATCCGGTTTTTCGCGTTCGCTGACGCGCTGGCTCCCGGACTTCTGCTTGCGCAGGCATTCGGGCGATTCGGTAACTATTTCAACCAGGAACTGTACGGGCCACCCACCACGCTCCCGTGGGGTCTTCAGATTCACTCATCCAGCCCGGCATTTCCGCCCGGCCTACCCGCCGGCACCTTGTTCCAGCCCCTGTTCTTGTACGAGATGATTTGGGACGTCGCCGGGGCGATCGTAATCATTCTCCTAGGTAGAAGATTCGTCATGTCGTGGGGAAAGTCGATGGGTATGTACTTCCTTTGGTACGGAACCGGTCGCGCATACTTGGAAACCCTCAGGCTGGATCCGACAGAGTTCCACTTCCTGGGCCAAAAAGTCAACACTGATGTCGCGATCGTGGCCGCCATTTTTGGCCTCGTCATCCTGATCGTCCAATCAATCAGGCACGGTGGTGAACCGGCACCCTCCGGCTACCTCGCCGGCCGGGAACCCGCCCTGGCCACACCCGAGGCTCGCACGATCGGGACTCCCGAAGATCCACTGGTGTCGACCGGGGAACCGGCGGCCGTTCCGAGCAGAGCGCCAGTCAACAGTTCCGGTGACGACAGAACGTAGCTGATCTGAAGTCCCAGTCCCAGACCCAGTAGTCGGGTAGCGAGAAAGTCATTCGGTGGCTCCTTGAACGGTGGCCCAGGACCGGGTGCCATATGTTCAGCAACGGCTCGCCGGACAGATCTATCGCTCTGACGGCACGGTGGTTTCTGGGCCGGAGGCTCCTCAGTTCACCGGTCGTAACAAGCCACCGGAAGGATCGGGCTCGGTCGCCGGGTCGCTGGGCGGTGGGATTCCACCGCGTGTGAAACTGCTCGCCGCGGTAGCGGTTGACGCGTTCGGTACCCCGAGCCGCATATAGGTGGCTCAGGGCTTCGCCCTTCGCATCCACTCGCAGGCTGCGCCTCCTCATGCACTGCGTCACGTTCCCGACAGGCTCCCGTTGCGCATCATCAGCACTCCATCGGCACCGGCCGCGTGACTACGCAGCGTCACCTCGTCGTGCAGCAGAACCCGCCAGATGTCGCCCTGATTTGCCGGAATGTGTCACGAAAGTATGAGAGATCGGTCCATACAACAGTGATTGCTGTTGGCTGCTCAACGTTGAAGTGGCTCCTGGCCTGCCCAGAACGTCACACACGCCACTCGGCAAGTACCCCGGCAA
>JABBNV010000036.1:0-3257 GCA_019352125.1 Acidobacteriota bacterium
CTCAGAAATCAGCGCCCCATAGGCATCCTTGCCCGTCCTGGTGAGGAGCTGCACGGGGTGGTCCAAACGCGCCAAACCTACTGCCACGTTCAGCGGGCTGCCACCAACGTGGGGCACAGCGGCGGACCCGGAGCGCGAAACTTCATCAATCAGAGCTTCGCCAATAACTGTCAACATAGTTCAACTCTAGTCACCCGTGGTGGCGGCTGTATTCGCAGTGCGATTCACTAGCGTGCTGATGGCTAGCTCCAGGCTGCGTTGACCCGCGGGCGTTGCAGGGTCTATCAGGTCCATATGCCCGCCAGGAACCGACACAAAGGTGGCGGGAACGCCCTGTTTCTCGGCGAACGGGGCGTGCTGAGAAACAGCCCACTGGGACGCTTCGACGTAGCTTTGGGACAGCTCTACCGGCACGGCCTCATCCTGCTCGGAGTGGAGGGCAAACACCGGCACGCACAGCGGCAGCGCCGTCATGGGGTCCGCTAGCGCGTAGCGACTCCGGCCGCCCTTGCTGTTGCCCACATGGCCTGCGTCGCTGCCGCCCGTGTTGCCTGCGCTACCGCCGTCGTCGTCGCGATCTACTCTGTCAGGACCCAGCCAGTTCACCACCGCATCATTGCTCAAGCGCAGCTCGCGGGCCAGCCCCAAGTTCAGTACGCCAGCTTGACTGACGACGGCGGTCAGCGCCACAGCCGGCTGGTCCCGCCCGGCAGCCCAAACGGCTAGCTGGCCTCCAGCGGAGTGCCCCAGCCCCACCACTGCATCCAGATTCAGCCCGTGCTCCGCAGCCGCGAGGGTCAGCGCATCAATACCGGCAGCAACGTCCACAAAGGTGGAAGGCCAGCCGCCACCGTTACCCGCCCGGCGGTACTCCAGATTCCAAGTGGGCACACCACGCTGCGCCAGCGCTTCGGCCAGCGGCACCCCCAGCGACGCGTCGTACTGCGCGCGCCAGTAGCCGCCATGAATCACCACCACCACGCCAGGTTGGCGGAGCCTCTCCGTCGGCAGAAACAACTGGGCGTACTGGCTAGCATCCGCACCATAGTCATAGCGAATAGGCTCAAGACGAATCGAGCTCATCAGTCCTCCACCGGCGCTCCGAACATGGTGTTCAGTGTACCTACTAGGCTTAACCGTTCGACTATGTCCGCCCGTACTAATAGGCTCGTGTTTCATGAGCAGTCATTGGGATCGCCTTGATGAACGGCTTCGCCCTGCGGTGGCAGCGAGCGTGGCCGAGTACGCACGGATCCGACCCGCGCTTGAATCCGTCACGGCGGATGCGGAGGCCAAACTGCGCGCGCTCTTCGCGGACAGTGAAGTCACGCCCCTCTTCATCTCCAGCCGCACTAAAACGGTGGAATCCTTCCGCGAGAAGGCATCCCGGATGCTGGCGGGAACGGCCGATGAAAGCCCCGCGCTGCAGTTCCCTGACCCATTGCGCAACCTGACGGACATGGTGGGCGTGCGGGTAATCACCACACTGCCGGGGGACAACGCCGTCGCCGCCAACCTGATCAAGCGGCAGCGCGCCATCTTTGATTGCCGTGGGGATCGCGAGAAGGATATTGGCTCCATTGAGTCCGGCACCTATGGCTATTCCAGCCGCCACCTGATTCTGCGCACCATCCAGAACGACGCGGTCAAGGCGTATCAACAAGTGGTGGATCCGGAGTCCAAGCCCAACGGCAGCTACCTGTTCGAATGCCAGATCCGCACCGTTTTTGCCCACGCGTGGAGCGAGATTGAGCACGACATTCGCTTCAAAGCTCAAGATAGGCGTGCCTGGAGCCCCTATTTTGACCGGCAATTCACGGCGACGGCGGCCATGCTAGAGACCGTTGAATCGGCCTTCTCGGAGCTGCACGAACGGTATGAGACGGTCACCAGTTTTTGGGATGAGGATGGCGAAGGCGCGGTACCGCTGACGCCCAACCGGATCAAGGAAGTGTGGCAAACGCTCCTGCCACACGTTGATCGCAAGGCCGACGACGATTGGGGTTGGGCCGCAGAATTGCTGGCCGCCCACGGGCTCACCACGACCACAGAATTGGCTGCCCTATTACAATCGCAGACCATCTCCAACGTGCGTAAGGCCTTGGATCACCGTTATTCACCCGGGCCGGACCGCCTGCTCGATGACCTGCTGCTCTGGCACTTTGGCACCAACCACATCCGGCTGACAGTGGAGGAAGGTAACACCTCGCGTCGCGATAGCCTGTTGCGTCGGTTGGGCCAGATGAACCGGTACCGGGAGTCAGTGCTGCACGAGCATCCGGTGCCGGGGTCCCCGGAACCTCCCGAGCCAGCCCAGTAAAGGTGCCCCGGTCAAGGGCGGCCCGGGGCACGTCATAGTGGATGTATGAATTTTGGTGGATGAACCCGTCGGTGCCACCATAAGAAAATGCCTGAAGCAACTACTCTGAACCCCGTCGCGTCCTCCTCCGCTCAGGACAGGACCGCACGCATTGCCGTAACTATCTTCCCGTTGCTGGTGATTGTGGCCGCGCTGTTGGGCTTCTTCTTCCCGCATACGTTCACCCCAGCGGCCAAAGCAGTGCCGTACCTGCTGGGCGTCATCATGTTCTGCACGGGGCTCACGCTGACCATGCCGGACTTCGCCTCCGTGGCCAAGCGGCCGTGGGCTGTTGCTTTGGGCATCGTGGCACACTACGTAATCATG
Source organism: Acidobacteriota bacterium (assembly GCA_019352125.1). Taxonomy (GTDB): domain Bacteria; phylum Actinomycetota; class Actinomycetes; order Actinomycetales; family Micrococcaceae; genus JABBNV01. The sequence goes on from JABBNV010000036.1 coordinate 2,687, forward strand.
CCCGGTGCTGGGTGGCTGATCGCCGTCGCCCTTCACCTCAGCCCGGAACTGGCCGCAGGCGTGATTCTGGTCGGTTGCGCACCCAGCGGTACCGCATCCAACGTCATGGCGTACCTGGCCAAGGGTGATGTGGCGCTCTCCGTAGCGGTAGCTACCGTGTCCACACTGATCGCCCCGGTAGTGATGCCGCTATTGACCCTGTTCCTGGCAGGCTCCTTCCTCAACGTGAACGCCGGGTCCATGATGCTGGACATCGTAGAAACTGTGCTGCTACCCGTAATTTTTGGTCTGCTGGTGCGCCTCTTCCTCAAGCGCTTGGTGACGTATGTGCTGCCCGTACTGCCGTGGATCTCCGCCGTGGTGATTGCCCTGATTGTGGCAGTTGTGGTGGCCGGAAGCGCCAGCAAGATCCTGGCCGCCGGTGGCATCGTGTTCCTAGCCGTGGTGCTGCACAATGGGTTTGGTCTTGGCCTGGGCTACCTGGCGGGCAAGGTGGGCGGCCTGGACGCCCGCGCCCGGCGCGCCCTCGCGTTCGAGGTGGGCATGCAGAACTCCGGGCTCGCCGCTACGT
>JABBNV010000036.1:3267-16387 GCA_019352125.1 Acidobacteriota bacterium
CGGCGCACTTCTCGCCTCTGGCTGCACTTCCGTCCGCAGTGTTCTCTGTGTGGCACAATATCTCCGGCGCGGTAGTAGCGGCGTGGCTGGCCAGGCGTCCGCTTGAGATTGCCCCGACGAGCACCCGCAACTAGTCTGGAAATGTACTGATTAATCACCATATTGGAGGATTTATGAAGGCATCACAGACGTTGAGCAGCAATCTTCAGGCCGTGCTCGTGGACCTTATTGAGCTTCACATTCAGGGCAAGCAGGCCCACTGGAACATTGTGGGTACCAACTTCCGCGACCTGCATCTCCAGCTGGATGAGGTGATCGCGGATGCCCGCGGATTCTCGGATACCATTGCCGAGCGAATGCGCGCTCTTCAGGTAACGCCGGATGGCCGTAGCGCCACTGTCAGCAAGACCACCACGCTAGACGAATTCCCGGCAGCGCTGGTAGATACCGCCAAGGCTGTGGATCTACTAGTGGAGCGTCTGGACGCGACGGTTGCAACCGCCCGCAAGGTGCACGATGAAGTGGATGAGGAAGACCCCACCACTGCGGATATTCTGCACGAAATTATTTCCAAGCTGGAGCAGTACGCCTGGATGATTGGCGCCGAAAACATGAAGCCGGCCTAAGGAAGCCGGGCCAGCCCAGCACTTACCCCCGAGTAGTTCCTCGGTGCCACAGGGACCACGGTGACATGCGGCGTTCCCCCACCACGGGAGCGCCGCCCTCGTTTAACCTCGTCAGCAGCATGGTGATCACGTCATCGAAGATGGGTGCCGGGCCAACTGTGCTCAGCGGCGGGTCGCATTCCTGCCCCTCAGTGGAATTCCCCGTACCCAGGATTTCCAGCTCGTCAGGCACCGAAATACCCAAGCGATGGGCGGCTCGCAGCGCTGCCAAGGCTTCCATGTCATCCGTGCAAAACAGGGCCGTGGGGCGATCCGGCAAACTGAGCAGCTCCAGCGCCAACTCGTAGGACTTCAGCTTGTTGTGCTCAGTAATGCGCACTAGTGAGGGATCCGCCACCCGCCCCGCAGCCTCCATGCCATCCACGAAGTAGCTGTACCGGGGTCTAGTCAGGCGCAGTTCGCTATCTTCGGCGCGCCTCAACACGCCAATCCGCTTGTGCCGATGGGCCAAGTATTCTGTAGCTGCCAGAATTCCCGGTTCCGGCAGAGGCGCCAGTACATCAAAGCCCAAGGGCCGCATGAGCTCGGAGACTACCACCTGTGGCACGCCACGACGGGCCAGTTCCAACATAGTTTCGTCGCGCTCAACGGACTCGGGCAGGTTGCCAAGAATCACGCCGTCGGCCCCGCCCGAAAGCATAAACTGACGCCACGCATCCACGCCCAGCAGCACCACAGGCTGGAATCCGAATTCGGGCAATATCCGCTGGGCAGCGTCTGCCAGACCGCGATCCCACGGCCACTCCAGATTCCCCACGGAAACTGCGACCAAATCCGTCCTTCCGCGCCGCATCCCCCGGGCAGCTTGGTTGGGAACGTAGCCCAACTCCTTCACCGCCGTCAACACTTTTTCCCTCGTCGGTTCGCTGATCCGCGTGGTCCCGCCAGTACGCCCCGACAACACGTAGGAGACGGTGGTGAGCGAAACGCCGGCCAGAGCCGCAACTGTGCGGATGGTGGGTTTGGTCCCCGGTTTCATGGCTGTCCTATGCTGCTGGTGGTCTCACGCTGCGGAGCTTGGCCAACCCGGCCCGTTCATTCTGGCCAATTTCCACATACAGGTAACGTGATTATACGGCGCACTCATTGACGGGTGGGGTAGGCAACGACGGCCTTATTTACGACGGCGGCGGGCGGCGTGGGATTTTCCGCCGCGATGAGTGCGGGCTGGCACGGGCGCTCGTTTGGATTTCGGTTCTGCCTGCTTGGCCTGCACGGAGGGTTGGCGGGAGCTTTGAGCTGATCTGCCCCGCACAATGCCAATGAATTCCTCCACCACCGGGGAATTTTCCGGATTGGATTCATCGCGCAGCCACGCTAGACCCAGCCCAATCTCGGCCACGCCCAGCACCGGCCGGTAGCGCAGCGCCTTGCGGTTGTAGTGCCGCGCTACGGACATGGGCAGAATGAGTACGCCCAGCCCCGCGGTGACTAGATCCAGCGCGGCTTCCACTCCATCCATCTGGGGCAGTGGCGCCAGCGTCCCAGCTTGGTAAGCCACGGAAATATCCCGCCATTCGGGCACCGAATCCGGGTCCTGGAGCAGGTATTCCTCGCTCAATTCGGTCACGGGGACCTCATCAAAGACGGTAATTTCGTGGTCCGCAGGGGCCACCACCACGGGTACCTCGGCGTACAGCGGGATCACGTTCAACCCGGTCTTATCCACGGGCAAGCGCACAAAGGACATGTCCGCACGGCCGTCGCGCAAAACAGCCAGCTGTTCCTCCTCGCCCACCATAAACGTCTCAAGGGCCACCGAGGGTACCCGCTCTTCCCACCGATGGATCCATTTTCCAGGGGTTACTCCGGGCACATACGCCACGCGGAGCTGATCAGTTGAGGGCACAACCCAGCCTAACGCAGGGCGCCGCCGCAACCCGAGCGCGCAGCATGCGCCTTGTGCAAACCAGAGAATCTCCGGCAGCGGCTACTCTTGAGAGATGACCATCAAGCCTTCTCCGCAGTTCATGAAACCGGAAACCGCCGCCAAAAAATTGGGAATCTACCTACCGGCGGCTCCCACCGAGTTCCAGGAGAACGCCATCTCCCGCGAGGATTTCAAGGAAATCAGCGCCAACCCGCCCGAGTGGCTGGCCGAGTTGCGCCGCACCGGCCCGCACCCACGCCCCGTGGTGGCTCAGAAGTTGAACATCTCCATTGGCGGCCTCAACCGCAGTGACATCACCGAGCCACTCACCACGGCCGAAATTACCGCCCTGCTGCAGGCTCCCCCTGCCTGGCTGGTCACCGAGCGCGGTGTCCACGCCAAGGCTCGCGAAGAAGCCAAGATTGCCAAGGAACGCGAAGCAGAAAAAGCAGCCAAGCGCCCCAAGAGCTAGCGCCAGCTGGCCTGCAAGAGCTCTAACTCAGTCCGGCTGCCTTTGCCAGCAGCGTCACTGACTGCAAGCGTGCCTCGGTCCCAGGTGCCTGATGTGCCACAATCAGCTCATCGGCATCCGCGTGCTGGGCAAATTCATTCAGGTATTCCACCACGGCCTCCGGCGATCCAACAGCGGAATAGCGCATCATCTGCATCAGCTGCTGGCCCTGTGGCGAATCCAGAATCATGTCCGCTTCCTCGTCGCTGAACGTGCTTCCCTGGCCGAAGAACGCTGATACTCGCGCCCGCTTGGCGTCGGTGAACAGGTCCTGTGCCTCGCCGCCGGTGGGCGCTGCCACCACGTTCACCCCTGCAATGACATACGGCGCGGCCAGCTGATCTGATGGTTGGAATTCCCTGCGGTACAGGGCCACGGCGTCTTCCAGCGCTTGCGGGGCAAAGTGCGAGGCAAAGGAGTACGGCAGCCCCAACTGCGCGGCCAAGCGTGCCCCAAAGAGGGACGAACCCAGAATGTACAGCGGCACGTTGGTGCCCTTGCCCGGCGTGGCTTCTACGCCTTGGATGCGGGTGGGGCCAGTCAAATAACCCTGCAGTTCCAACACATCGTGCGGGAAAGTATCTGCCGCAGACGGGTCTCGGCGCAGAGCACGCATGGTGTTCTGGTCACTGCCCGGTGCACGGCCCAAACCCAAGTCAATCCGCCCTGGGTGCAGCGTCTCCAACGTTCCAAACTGCTCGGCAATGGTCAGCGGCGAGTGATTGGGCAGCATCACGCCGCCGGAACCCAGGCGAATCGTATTGGTCTGCGCGGCAATGTGCGCAATCAACACGCTCGTGGCGGAGGAGGCAATGGACGGCATGTTGTGGTGTTCCGCGTACCAAATTCGCGTGTACCCCGCGGCCTCAGCTGCCTGGGCCATCGCCACGGACCCCAGCAAACTGTCTCTGGCGCTTTGGCCTTTGGCAATCGTGGCGAGGTCAAGGATGGACAAGGGAACAGTCACAGCGTGCCTTTCTAAGCAATGAGTTCAGGCCTGAGCCCGGATAGATTCACTTGCTAGAACCACTGCCACCCGCCGGATATTTCACGCCGTGGGCAACGGCACACGGGTAACCGCACGCTGCCCCACGTGCCCAAAGGACTCCGGCTTAGGAGACGGCCGCCTTTACCAGTTCCGTTACCTTCGCTTCTACGGCAGCACTCCAGTGTTCCAGCGCGAAGGAAACGGGCCAGATCTCCCCTTCGTCCAGCCGCGCAGCGTCCTGGAACTCAATGGTGGAATAGCGCCCCTTGAACTTCCCGGCATTCTTGAAGCAAAAGATCACCTTGCCGTCGTCGTTCGTGTAGGCGGGCATGCCATACCACGTCTTGGGCAGCAAATCAGGGGCCATGGCGGTGACTACGGAGTGCACGCTCTCGGCCAGCACACGATCCTCCGGAGCCATCTTTTCGATGGCGTCCAATACGGCCTGCAGCCCGTCCGCACGCTTGGCGCCAGCTTTGCCTTCGGCGCGCAGTTCAGCAGCACGTTGCTTCATCGCGGCGCGTTCCTCGGCTGTGAATCCGTGCTCCGCGGGCGTTGCTTTGCTAGTCATGGGGATATCTCCATTCGTAAACCGGGCATCAGTGTGTCGGCTGCTGTGAATAGCTTATGCCTGCACAGAGACCCCGGTCACGTGATCGTGCGTAGCTGTGGTTGTTTGGATCACCATGTCATCGAGTTTTGGAAGAGCATGTTGCAGACGGTGCCGCGCCTGCAGAACAGTCGCCTCAACCTGTGTCAACGGCGCGTCCGCAACGGTGAGGGTTGCCGCGCCGTGCAGCCGGTGGCCCACCCAGCGCAACTGCAGCCTCGGCACGCCCAGCACGCCGGGAGCCCCATCCAGTGCGTGGTGGGCCTTGCCTACAAGGTCCGGTTCAATCCCATCCATCAGCCTGCGACCAATGCTGCGCACGGTGCCCCAGAGGAGCATGATGATGGCAGCCGAAATCAGCAGCCCCACAATCGGATCGGCCAGGGGGAAGCCCAGCATCACTCCACCGGCGCCCAACACCACGGCCAGCGAAGTGAAGCCGTCAATCCGAGCGTGCACACCGTCCGCCACCAGCGCCGCGGAGCCAATCTGCCGGCCCACCCTGATGCGGTACACGGCCACCGCCTCGTTACCGATAAACCCGATCACCCCTGCCACCAGCACCCACCACAGGTTGTGCAGGGGCTGCGGGTGGAAGAGCCTATCGATTGATTGCCAGGCGGCAACGACGGCGGAGAGCGCGACGACGGCGACGATGAACAGGCCCGCGAGGTCCTCTGCCCGGCCGTAGCCGTAGGTGTAGCGGCGGGTTGCAGCGCGACGGCCCAGGATGAAGGCAATCCATAACGGGACAGCTGTCAGAGCATCGGAGAAGTTGTGGATGGTATCCGCCAGCAGTGCCACCGAGCCACTGATGAGGACCACCAGGAATTGCAGGATGGTGGTTCCCAGCAGGATGAAGAGGCTGATTTTCAGGGCGCGGACACCCTGCACGCTGGACTCCAGCGCGTCATCGATCGAATCGGCGGAATCGTGCGTGTGCGGGACGAACAGCTCGAACAGCCAGCCCTTGAAACCAGAGTGGTGCTTGTGCGAATGGTCGCCATGCGCGTGGTCGTGACCGTGCTCGTGGGTGTGCCCATCGTGACCGTGCTCGCCATGGCCGTGGCCATGTTCATGGGGCTCGTTGTGGCCGTGGTCATGGTCGTGTGGCTCGTGGTCGTGAGAATGCCCGGCGTCGTCATGATCATGGTCGTCTTGACCGTGCTCGTGCGGCTCGTGCTTGTGGTCGGTACTCATGCGGTGGCCTTTTCCGTGCGGTGGTGTGCTGGCAGTCCGCCGAGCGCGTGCTCAGCCTGGTAGATCGCGTCAGCTACAAGCTGGCGGGCATGTTCGTTTTCCAGCCGGTACATGACTTTTGTGCCGTCTTGGCGAGTGGACACCATGTGGGCCAGCCGCATTTTGGCCAGATGCTGCGATACGGCGGCAGGGGATTTACCCACGGTTTCGGCGAGCGCGCCCACAGCCATTTCTCCATCCCGAAGGGCCAGAATTATCCGCACGCGGGTCGCGTCTGCCAGCATCGAGAACACCTCTACGGCAAGTTCCACATACTGACTATCAACGCCCAACGAACAAGACTTCATATCTGCATCCATACGCATATTATTGCATATGAGGACATATTGTTGCGTGCGCTGAACTGCCCCAACGCTCGTCGTCTTCGTACCGCCGTCGCACGCCACCGCAAGGGTGGGATTAACGCTCCCTTGTTCCGCACTCCCACTGGGGTAAGACTGAGAGCATGGACAGACCTCAACTCGCTGACTTTTTGCGCACCCGCCGGGAGACCCTGCAGCCGGAGGACGTTGGCCTGGCCCGTGGTCAACGGCGGCGCACCGGTGGATTGCGTCGTGAAGAAGTTTCATCCCTGGCTGGCATGTCCTCGGATTATTACAGCCGGATTGAACAGCAGCGCGGGCCCCAACCATCCGAGCAAATTCTCGCTTCGCTGGCCCGAGCCCTGCGCCTGAACGTGGACGAGAGGGATCATTTATTCCGTCTGGCCGGCCACAACGCCCCCGTCCGCGTGCAGCGCAGTGATCACATAAGCCCCGGAATCATGCGGGTACTGGACCGACTCGCCGACACCCCCGCTCAGGTCATGTCCGCCGTGGGCGAGACCCTCTTTCAAACCGGGCCTGCGGTAACGCTCATGGGCAACCAAATGGACTACACGGGATTGTACCGAGCCGCGGTGTACCGCTGGTTTATGGACGCCACCTCCCGCTGGATGTATCCCGAAGAGGACCATCCGCTGCACGCTCGGTATTTCACCGCGAACCTCAGGGCGGCATATTCCCGGCTAGGCAAGAACTCGCAGGCTGGCACCATAGTTGACGCCCTACTGGCTGAAAGTCCTGAATTTGCCACCGTCTGGGCCGATCACGAGATCGGCACCTTGGAAGGTTATGTCAAACGGTTGGTCCACCCCGAGGTTGGCCCCATGACCTTGCAGTGCCAGCAGCTTCAGGATCCGGTGCAAGGCCAGGCGCTGCTGGTATTTACGGCGACGCCGGGCACCGAAAGTCATGACCGTTTGGCCCTACTCTCGGTGCTCGGCAATCAGGAACTCAACGCCTAACAACACAGCGCCTGGTTACAGCCGGGCGCCGCCGGAAGCCTCAATCCGCTGCGCGTTAACCCAGCCCATCTCCGGGGAGAACAGTGACGCAACCACCCCGCCAATGTCGTCAGGATCGCCCACCCGGCCCAACGCCGTCGTACTAACAATTGCCCCGCGGTATCCGTCATTGTCCCGGATCATGCCACCACCAAAGTCGGTAGCGGTAGCGCCCGGTGCCACCGTGTTCACGGTAATTCCGCGGCCACCCAACTCCATGGCCCAGTAGCGCGTCAGTACCTCTACTGCGCCCTTGGCGGCGGCGTACACGGAATAGCCCGGGCCAGTAAACCGAGAAAGTCCGGAGGAAATATTGACGATCCGGCCGCCGTCGGCAATGACCGGTGCCAGCGCCTGGGTGAGGAAATAGACGCCCTTCACGTGAACATTGATCAGCGCGTCGAAATCCGCCTCCGTGGTTGAACCCAGGGGCGTCGACCCGCCAACACCCGCGTTATTGAGCAGGAAATCAAAATTCCTCCGGCCCCACTTCTGTTCGAGTACCGCCGTGAGAGACTCCACAAACGTAGGGAAGGTGGCGAGCTGGGTAGTGTCCAACTGCAGCGCAATGGCCTTGGCACCCAGCCCTTCAATGGCGGCCACCACATCAGCCGCCTCCGCTTCGTTGCTCCTATACGTCAGCACCACATCGGTTCCAGCCTGCGCCAGCTTGAGTGCTGCCGCACGCCCCAAACCCCTGTTTCCCCCAGTGATTACTGCAATCTTGGATGTCGATGTCATGGCATGTCCTTTCGGCTGGGCTTTCGTGCACCCCTTGTGCAACGGGAAAAGTACCTTGCCACAACTCACTCTGCCGTGTTTGCCCTGGCGGATGAAGGCACGGCCGATCCACGGAGTAGCAGTCCTCCCCTAAGACTCAACGCGAGTGCTCAAGTTGTCGCTAAACGGCCCGAATAGCGACCACTTGAGCGTTAGGGTTTCAAGAAGTCAGCCGGTTGAAGGCCAGCTGCGCCAATGCAGCAGCCTGATCGCCCAACACCGCGTCATCAAAGAGCACCCGTGGCGAGTGGTTCCACGCCGCAGTGGCCGGATCCAGCTCCGGCGGTGAGCACAGCAGGAACAGGAACGTGCCCGGGACCTGGTTCAGCACAAAAGAAAAGTCCTCGGAACCCATCAACGGATCTTTCATTTCCGTCACACGCTCCGGCCCGAACAGCTGGCCCAGCTCCGTCATCACCGTTGCGGTGCTATCCGCATCATTGACGGTCACCGGGTACTGGACCCTGAAATCCACTTCCGCCGTGCAGCCGAAGCCAGCGGCGATTCCGTCGGCCAGCTCCTTGGCAAATGGAGCAAAATTCTCCACCGACTTTGCCGACAGCGTGCGCACGGTTGCCCCCAGAGACGCCGAGTCAGGGATCACGTTGATGGCCTCACCCGCGGAGAGCTGAGTCACCGTCACCACCACCGGGTCCAGAGCGGAGAACCGCCGAGTTGCCATGGCCTGGAGATTCGTAGCAATAGCGGTCAGTGCGGGCACCGGATCCTTGGCTGAGTGCGGCTGTGAACCATGCCCACCCTGGCCGTGCACCGTGATGCGCAGCTCATTGGCACCGGCCATCAGCGTTCCCGGCCTGGTGCCGAAGACACCCCGCGGTCCCGGCGCAACGTGGATACCGTAGGCGGCCATAGGCTTTGTGCCCGTCGCGTCCAGCAAGCCCTCTTCAATCATGATCTCCGCACCGCCGTCGCCCTCTTCACCAGGCTGGAACATGAAGATCACGTCGCCCGCCAACTCGTCGCGGTGCGCGGATAGCAACTTCGCAGCGCCCACCAACCCCGCCACGTGCAGATCATGGCCACAGGCGTGCATGGCACCGTTGGTGGAGGCAAAATCCAGCCCTGTTTGCTCGACTACGGGCAGCGCATCCATATCCCCCCGCAGCAGGATGGCGGGTCGAGCCGCCGTTGGACGAGTCTGCCCAGACCCAGCCTTAGTTCCGCGCAGTACCGCCACCACAGAGCTCAGGGACTGACCCGTGGTGATTTCCAACCCCAACCCGTCAAGGGCATCGAGGATCCTTTGCTGAGTCCGTGGCAGGTCCACTCCCACCTCCGGATCGGCATGGAGCTCGCGACGCAACGCCACTAGCTCGGGTAGAAGTACCGCACCCTCGTCTGCAAAAGTCATTGGTTCCCTCTCGGTTGAGAATTTTCTCGCGAAGTACTCCGCGTCACCTAGCCTAATTCGGCTTCAATCAGGGCCGCAGTGTGTTGAATCAACGGTAGCCGTTCTCGCAGCTGGTCCAGATCCGCCACCATGCGGATGGCCGTCACGGATAGTGCACCCACCACCCCGTGCGAGCTCCGGATGGGCACGGCGATGCAATTCACAAAGCTCTCGTGCTCGCCGTCGTCCACCGCCCAATGCTGCTCGGTGATCTGCTCCAACTGAGCGTCCAGGGCTTCGCGACTGGTGAGCGTGTTGGGAGTGTGGGCATCCCAGGTGGTTCCGGCCAGCACGGCGTCGCGATCCGCCAGTGGCAAGTCTGCCAAAATCACCTTGCCCACACCCGTGCAATAGGCCTGAACGGACTTGCCGATCCGCGAGTACATGCGCACTCCCGCAGCGTCCTCCACCTTGTCCACATAGACAATGCTGTGGTCTATCAGCGCGGCCAGGTGGATGGTATTCCCCACCTGGCCGTGGAGTTGCAGCAAGTGCTCATGCGCAGCCTCGCGCAGATCCAAATTTTCCGACGCCTGCTTGGACAACGCCATCAGCCGTAGCCCCAGCGCATAGGTTCCGTTACGGTTCTTTCGCACAAATCCCACGGATTCCAGGTCCTGCAGCTCGCGGAACATGGTGGAGCGGTGCAGCGAAAATTCCTCCGCCAACTCGTTACTGGTGCGCGGAGCTGCGGCAATCGCCTCGAGGATCAGCGCTGCCCGGCGAACACTCTGGCTCATGCCCTCGCCTGCCCCGTTGCAGGTCCAGTCTCGGATTCGGCATCGGCAGCGCCGTCGGTAGCGGGTTCGGATGGACGTACGACGTCGATGCTCACGTCCCGGAGTTCACGCCGCAAAGCAGCGCCCGGCAAAGCGCCAGTCAGCGCACCATCTGCCAGCACCCGCTCCCCCGCCACAAAAACGTCCTCGATCCCGGTAGCAATAGCCATAGGCGAAGCATACGTGGCCGCATCCCGTACCCCCGCCGGGTCCAGCAACATCAGGTCTGCGACGTACCCCTGTGCCACGCGACCTCTGCGTCCCAGCAAAAAACGCTCCGCTGGCCTGCTGGAAAGGTGCACGGCGGCCATGGCTAGGTCATAGTCACCGCGCACGGCTGTGAATTCGTGCAGATAGCGGGCAAAGGTTCCACGAGCCCGCGGATGTGGGTGCGCGCCCACAAAGATGCCGTCAGAACCCCCAATATGCCCCGGGTGTGTGAAGATCTTGGCCAGTTCAGCATCGTCACGCTCGTGCGGCACCTTCATCACCACGTTCACTTCCAGCCGCGACGCCCAGAGCACGGCAACGGCTAGCGCCACGGCGTCCACGGGAACACCTAACCCCACCTGCTCAGCCGAAGCGCGCTCCGCCGCCTCCGCCAGCGTCAGCCCCTGGGCCCAAGCGAATTCTGGCGCAGCAATATGTGCAAGCGTGAGCATATCTGCCCACTTCGGCCCCAAACTAGCGTTCTTGGCTATCAACGGGAACCAGTTAACTCGCAGCTCCTCCACCACTTGCGGATCCGCCAGGGCCTCGAGAATCTGCTCCGTTGTCTGCACGCTCAACCACGGCGGCAGGAACGGCATGGTCAGTAGCGAGCAGCCTCGCGTGTAGGGATAGGCGTCAAATGTTGCGTCCACCCCAGCGTGTTCCAAGGCATCCAATTGGCTGCGCAAGATGTCCGCCGTCGCGTGAAAGTGTGAGACGTGAGCGGGGACCCCAGCCGCCGTGCAGATCTGAATAATCTCGTCAATTCCCACGGATGAATTGTCCTCATAACCGCCGCGCATATGGGAGACATAGACCCCACCCGCATCGGCCAACGGCCGGCACAGTTCGGCAAGTTCTGCGGTGCTCGCAAAAATCCCCGGCACATAGTCAAGGCCGGAGGAAATGCCAAGAGCGCCGTCGTCCATGCCTGCCTGCACCAACGCCCGCATCGTAGCCAACTCTGCCTCAGTGGCCGCCTCCGTGCCGCGGCCCATCACCTCGTAGCGCACCGTCCCAGCCGGTACCAAGTAGCCAAAATTCAGCGGGGTAGTGCCGTCAAAAGTGGTCAGCAGCTCAGCCACCGAGTCCCCTCGATATGTAGGGTGCGCCCCGTTGATCGCGGCAAAATACTCCGTGGCATAGTCACCATTCCCCGGCGCGTAGGAAACGCCGTCCTGACCGCCGATCACGGTAGTCACGCCCTGCCGCAGCAGCGCCAGCTGCACTTCCGGGTCAAACAGCAGCCCATCCGCGTGCGAATGAGCATCAACCAGCCCCGGCATCAGCGTCCGGCCGCGTCCATCGACCATCACGTCACCGGGCTCGTGAGCCAACTCCCCCGCGCGCCCCACCTGGGCAATCGCTGTGCCAACCAGCACCACCTCCCCCTTGAAGGGCGCACCGCCGGATCCATCCACCACCACAACATCAGTGATGAGTGTGCGCAAAGCTGCTGGTGTACTCATGCTTAGAAATACGTCCTGACCAGATCGACGACGACGTTCGAGCCCACCTTTTCGACGACGGGTATCACGCGCCATTTGTCGAAGGCCGTGCAGGGGTGGGACAGCCCCAACCGCACCACGGACCCCACCGGCGCGAACTCGGCACCCGCGTCAGCTTCCGGCAGGCGCAGGAACGAGTGCTGATCGTTCATGGCGCTGATGGAGGCACCGGGGATATCCACCGGCGTAGGCAACCCCTCGTCGTAAGGAAAATCTCGCTTTCCGGCGTCTAGCAGCGCCAAGCCGGGCTCCGGGTGGGACACCACCCGGGCGTATCCGCGCATCGCGGCCTTGAGTGCCTTGGGTGCGGGCACCCCTGCCTGCACATCCAGCGGGGAAATCCCCTGGTAGAAGCCGTTATCGTGGGTTATGTAGGCACCCGAGCGCAGCACGTACCGCGTATTGGAAGCCCCGTTCTCCCCGCCGTTTTCAGCCCGCTTCTTGGGCTCGAAGACCTCATTCACCACGTCAAAGTAGGCGCTCCCGCCAGCTGTTAAGATCACCTCGTCGCCATCGTATAGATCCGCCAAATCCTCATGCAGCGTCAGCATGTCCTGCAAGTACGCACGCACCGCCGTCAAGGACTTCTCGCTCCGGTCGTGACCCAGCGCGCCTTCGTATCCACCCACACCCGCCAGCCGCAGTCCGGATGACTCGGCTACTCGTTGTGCCACCGCGCGGGCTTCGGCAATGCTGCGAGCACCCGTTCGGCCGCCTGCGGCTCCGAGTTCAACGCACACATTGATCTTCCTGGGAACGGATGCTCCGGCCAGTGCCTGCTCCATCGCTTCCACCGTGGCTACCGAATCCACCCAGCTCACAAACTGGAAATCCTTATCCGCCAGCTCCTGCGCCACGTACCTAATACCGTGCGGATCCGTCAGCGAATTGGCCAGCATAAAGTTACTGAATCCCAGAGTCCTGGCCGTACGGATCTGGCCCGGCGTGGCCAGCGTGATCCCGTAGGCGCCCGCGTCCAGTTGCGCCTGCCATAACGTGGGGGACATGGTGGTCTTCCCGTGCGGCATCAGTGAAAAACCCTTGTCCGAGCACCACTGGGAGAGCACGTCAATGTTGTGCTGCATCGCCTGGCCGTCCAGTACCAATAGCGGCGTCCAGAACTCGTCCAACGTGGGCTTGGTTGCCAAGAATTCCGCCGCGGTAAGCCCAGCAGCACGCGGCG
>JABBNV010000037.1:0-5579 GCA_019352125.1 Acidobacteriota bacterium
CCTCATCGTGGGGATCATCATCCGTAACAATCACCACATCAGCACCCTGGGCAGCGATGGCTCCCATAAGGGGCCGTTTGGTGGAATCGCGTTCGCCCGTGGCCCCAAAAACAATGATGAGCTTTCCCGTGCCTTGGGCTGGCCGCACCGCAGCTAACGCGCGTTCCAGGGCATCCGGGTTGTGGGCAAAATCAACAATGGATGCCGGGCTGGAGCCTACCAATTGCATACGGCCCGGAACCTCAACGGTCAGGGGGTCCTGGGTGTCCAGTGCCTGCTGCAGCACATCCGGTTCCACTCCACTGGCCAGCATCATGACGACGGCCAGGGCTGCGTTGGCTACGTTGAAGAGACCCGGCAAGCCGGTGTGTACCCGCAGAACGGCGTTGTCCGGGCCGTGCAGTTCAAACTGGTGGCCCAGGCCGGCCGGCGTGAGGGCAGCTACCTGCCAGTCAGCGTTCTGTGCCGGCTGGTTAGCGTGCGTGGTTCCCGTGGCCAGGGTAGTTACCGGAACCTGGATGGTAGCCGCGAGCTGTTGACCCCAAGGATCATCCACCAGTACCACCCCGTGCTGCGAATGTTCCGGAGTAAACAGAGTGGCCTTGGTGGCAAAGTAGCTGTCCATGGATCCGTGAAGGTCCAGATGATCCTGGGTGAGGTTGGTAAACCCTGCAACGTTGAAGACCACGCCGTCCACTCTGCCAAACTCCAAGGCGTGGGAGGAGACTTCCATGGCGGCGCCACCAAGCCGGCGCTGGCGCATCAGGGCCAGCAGAGCGTGGACATCGGTGGACTCCGGCGTGGTGAGTTTACTGGGGATCGCTTCCGCTCCAGCCAAGATTTCGATAGTGCCAATCAGACCGCTGGTCCGCCCAAGGGACCGCAACAGCGACGCCAGGAAGTAGCTAGTAGTGGTTTTCCCGTTGGTGCCCGTGACTGCGAACAGCGGCATGTCTGCCCCTGCAGCGGTAGCACCGTAGACCATGGCGGCAACGGCGCCCAGCACCGCACGTGGAGTAGCCACAACCAGCCTCGGAAGGTTGGCCAGCTGGGGATCCGCAGCCAGCAAGGCATCACCAGCTGGATCCGTAAGAATCGCCGCCGCACCTGCTGCGCGGGCCGCGGCGGCAAAAGATGCTCCATGAGTGCGCGCTCCCGGCAAGGCAGCGTACAAGTCCCCCGGCAATACCGCTCGTGAATCCAGGCTGACGCCGGTGAGCTGCACGTCATCCCCGTCTAGTCCGCGTACCTCAAGTTGTAGCGTGGCAGCCAGATTTCGCAGGGACACTTCGGCCACCCGTGCCGGACGCATAGGGTTCGTTTGATGGGCCCCAGCGGACGAGTCAGCATCTTTTTCGATCGGTGACATGGTGACTCCGGCTAGTTGTAGTACTGGGGTAGTTTGACGCTCGGTGTGGTGGACGGAGCTACGTTGTACGTTCTCAGCACCTGCCCCATCACGTCATTGAATGCGGGGCCCTGATTGACACCATAAATATTGCTTTTGGGGTGCTGAACTGTCACAGCCACCACGTACTGCGGGTCATCCATGGGAGCCATTCCCACGAACGAGGAGGTGTACCCCACGAAGCCACCGTCCCCCGGGGATTGTGCCGTACCTGTCTTTCCACCGACGCGGTAACCGGGAACTTTCACGTTGGTGGCGTCGGCAGCCGTGGTCACGCTTTCCAGCATGTCCCGTACCTGCTGGGCCGTCTGTGGGGAAACAACCTCAGTGCTGGCACCCGGGGAGACTTTGTGCTCGGTACCGTCCGGGTCAATGTATGACTCCACCAATTGCGGTTGCAGGCGCACGCCGTTATTGCCAATAGCTTGGTAGATCATCGCCGTTTGCAGCGGCGTCTGTGCGACACCCTGACCAAACAGCACGGTGTATTGCTGTCGCACATCCCACTGTTCCGGCTTGGCCAGAATGCCGGGGCTGTCCCCGGGCAGCGGGACGCCAGACTTTTCCCCGATACCAAACTTGCGCAAGTAGTCGTACCGTTGCTGCTTGGTGAGCCTTTCGCCCACCATAACGGTACCGGTGTTCAGGGAGTCACCGATGATGCCGGCAAAGGTTCGTTGCTCGGTGCCATGGGGGAAGGCATCCTGAAAATTTTGCCCGTCTACCGTGTAGGTAGGCGGCACCAATACATGAGTCTCTGGAGTGACTTTGCCTTCTTGGATGGCGGCTGCTGCCGTAACGGTCTTCTCCGTGGATCCCGGCTCAATAGCGGCAGTGACCGAACGCGCGCCAAGGTCTTCTGCCTTGGACGCGCCGGGGTTATTGGGGTCAACGCTGCTGCTGTCAGCTAACGCAATGATTTTTCCCGTCTTGATTTGGATCACGTCAACACTGACCCAATCAGCACCGTACTGCTTCTTTTGTTGCTCGGCTGTCTGCTGGGCGTAGTACTGAATGTCTTTGTTAATGGTGAGTTTTACGGACTCGCCGTTCTTCGCTGGCGTAATACTGGAGGGCGCGTTAGGAATAACGATGCCGTTACGGCCCATTTGATAGGTCCGCTCACCGTTGGTTCCCCTGAGCTTGCTGTCAAGAGTTTGCTCCACTCCGCCGAGAGCGTCACCGTCCTGACCCAGGAACCCAATCACGTTGCCGGCAACGGAGCCCAGCGGGTATTCACGTTGCGATTTCGGCACGTTGTAAATACCGGGCAGACGCAGATCCATGACCTTCTGTTCCACCACCGGGGACACGTCCTTGGCGATCATTGAATATGTGCCGGTGCCTTCGAGTGGTTTGGCCAGATCTTCCGGTTTCAGTCCGAGGGCGTCGGCCAGCTCTTTGACCGCCTGCTCTCTGGTGAAAGTCTGCTTCTCCCCGTTGGCATCGATCCGCTCAAACTTGTCCCCGGGTTCGTTGAAATTGTTCGGGGCGGCTGTGATGTCATATTTGAGCACGGTGGTGGCCATAACCGTGCCGTTGGCGTCGAGAATCTGCCCTCGCGTAGCAGGCAGTACCTCAGTGCGGGAAAGTTGCTGGGTGGCGGCTTCCGCCAGCCCACCAAAGTCCAAGCCTTGCACAAGGAACAATTTTCCAGCAATAACCAGCAGCAGGGCCATCGTGAAGCCCAAGCCCAGCCGCAATCGCCGCCTCGTGACGAGGGCATCCTTGACCGGTCTTTTGCTGGACCGTTTGCTGGAGTTACTTGACACGTGGATTCCTTGAGTGTGTTGCGACGTGCAGCCGATCTACTTCCCGGCTGTCATGGACTGCTCAGCCGTTCTTCTGCTCCGGAGCCGGGATAGTTCCACCATGAAGATCCGCTGAGCCAGCTGCAGTTGGGGCACCAGCCTTGGCCGGCCCACCCGGCACAGCTGCCGCATCGGCACCCGTGCTCGGTTTGTCATTTGGCAAACTCGGGGCCGCAATCAGGGACTTGGTCTTGTCCCCAGCTGGTGCTGGCTTCGGAGTTCCCGCAACGCTCATGTTCTTCAGGTTGATCTGCCCCACCGAAGTAGAAGTGACCATTCCCAATTCTGACGCCTCATTAACCAAATTCTGGGGAGCTTCCTTGTTTTGGACTTGCTGTGTCAGCTCCTGGTTGGATTTCAACAGCTCTGCTTGGGCCGCATGCAGTTGCACCAATTCGTACTGCCCTGAGGACACGGAAATGTTCAGCACCAGCACGGTTACCAAGGCTCCCACGAGAGCAAGGAAGCAAAAAACAACAAACGGCGCCCTGCGGCGTCGCGGTGTTGAAGTTACCAGCGCAAGTGGGGTGCGCCGCTTGCTGGGTTGCGCACTGGACGGCTCGGCAGGTGAAAGCACCCTGGCAGTGTTGCCGTGAATGATGGCGGTTGACTGCTGGGCTGCACTCATAAAATTCTCCTGGTCCGGATTCGTTCAACTGCGCGCAGCCTGGCCGAGGCGGCACGCGGATTTTCTGCAATTTCTGTTTCGGTGGGCGTTTCCGTCCCCCGGGTCAGGGTCTTCAGTTCGGCGCGGTGCTCCGGCAGCTCCACCGGGAATCCCACCGGAGCTGATGATTTGGCACCTGCCGCAAACACAGCTTTGACAATCTTGTCTTCGAGAGAGTGGTAGGACATGACCACGGCACGGCCGCCAATAGTGAGGGCACCGACGGCGGCAGGAACGGCGCGCGTCAGCACGTCAAGTTCTTCATTGACCTCAATACGAAGTGCCTGGAAAGTGCGTTTTGCCGGATGCCCGCCGCTCTTTGCCGCCCCAGCTGGAACTACGGCTTTGATCTGCTCAACCAGTTCACCGGTCGTGGTAAACGGTTGGGTGGCACGTGCGGTGACAATACGGTTGGCAATTCGGCCTGCAAACTTTTCTTCACCCCACGTGCGGATGATGCGCACCAGATCCGTCTCGCTATAGGTATTCACCACATCAGCCGCCGTGTTTCCGCTGGTGGTGTCCATCCGCATGTCCAGCGGTGCGTCATAGGAGTAGGCGAACCCCCGCTCACGTTCGTCCAGTTGCATGGAGGAAACGCCCAGGTCCATCAAGACGCCGTCCACCTCGGAAATGCCGAGGTCCGCTAGTACCTCGTCAATTTCGTCATAGACAGCGTGCACCAGATCCGTACGAGTCGCGTACGCTGCCAGCCTCTCGCCGGCCAGGGCCAGGGCTTGGGTATCCCGATCGATACCAATCAGGTGCAGAGAATCGAAGCGTTCCAAGAGAGACTCGCTGTGACCACCCATACCCAGGGTGGCATCTACGACTACTGGTGTGCGCCCAGCCTCAACCGCCGCCGTAATGGCCGGAGCCAACAAGTTGATGCAGCGGGTGCGGAGAACGGGAACGTGACGGTCGGAGGTCAACCGCTGGTGGGGCTGATCCGGCTGAGCGTTCACGTGCGCCTCCTTCAGTGCTGGTGGTTCGAAAAGAATGTTCTTGAATCAGATCCCCCTCCGCACCGGCCCGGGCCTGGCTCCGGGGAAGTGAGTCAGGATCAAGGCTGCGTATGCGGCTGGAGATCTCATTCAAGATTGGTGGGTAATGCTGGCGGCTAGAACAGCCCCGGTATTGCGTCGTCGTCAGTCTCTGAGAAGGAATTTTCCTTCTCTTCCAAATAGTCATTCCATGCCTTGGCATCCCAGATTTCTGCCCGAGTTCCCGCACCAATGACGGCGAGTTCCCGGTCCAACCCGGCGTAAGCGCGTAGTGCGGCGGGTATGGTGACGCGCCCCTGCCTATCCGGCACTTCATCCGAAGCTCCGGAGAGAAACACCCTGGCGTAGTCACGTGCTTGCCGTGACGAGATGGGAGCTTCACGCATTTTTTCGTGAACGCTTTCGAATTCACGAACGCTGAAGACGTAGATGCAACGTTCTTGTCCTCTGGTGAGCACCAATCCGTTGGCCAATTCCTCCCGGAATTTGGCGGGCAAAATGATCCTGCCCTTTTCATCGAGACGCGGTGAATGAGTTCCGAGGAACACGAGCCACCGCCTTCGAGTCAGTGGGGCTACAGACCGGTTCTGCCTCCCCCTACGCCACTACCCTCTTACAAGCTCCACTTTACTCCACTTCAATCCCCCGTCAAAAAATATCCATAATTAGTCTGCATCATATCGCTGACG
>JABBNV010000037.1:5589-8003 GCA_019352125.1 Acidobacteriota bacterium
CACTTCAATCCCCCGTCAAGACAAAATGCTCCCCCGGATGGATGTGTTGGAAATTTATTCCCAGTAATCACGTGGAATTTGGCGGGTGGATACCGGTGGAGGGATTTTTCAGTGATTCCAGGCTTCAACGTGGGATCAAGCCACGTTAAACACAAAAAGGCCCGCCGAAGCGGGCCCATGTGCGCCTCCGGGGCGCTAGTGGTGGAAAGTGGAGGTCAGTGACCTACTGCTGGCCTCGCCGTTCATCCCAGCGTTGCTCAAGGTTGCTCATGAAATTGTTCTTGGGTTTGAGCGCGGTACCACCAGTGGCGTTTTTCCGGCCTTGTGGCGTCCGCTTGCGGAGGGTGGCGAAGTAAACGCCAGTACCCATGACCACAAAACCGGCCACACCAATAAAGACGTTGGCCATCGCAACTCCAAGCAGGAGAATCAAAATACCCGCCAGGGAAATCAAAATGCCAATAATCATGTGACGAGTGGAGAAGGAGCGAGCAGGATCCGAAGCCAACGTGTGAGCAAACTTTGGGTCGTCCGCGTGCAGCTGTTGCTCAAGGGCATCCAGCAGCCTCTGTTCGTGTTCCGAGAGGGGCATCACGACCTCCTTGTTGATCCTGAATGAGTAGTGCACTCTATGTACGTATAACGCTTCAACGGCACGTTTTGGTTCCACAATCTGCGCCAATGTTGTGGTAAATACAGAATAGGCTTGATTTCCAGTAATCGAAAGACGGCCCTAGCTGGCGCCCTCCACCTCACCTGCGCGACATGGCAGGCCTTCGGCTATTCCGGCAGCTTGTCTGGCTTTCCCTCTGAAGCTTGCCGTCCTGGTACTCTCGGTCTTTCTGACTTTCCCTGTTCTCCCTGCGGGGCGGCTTTGGGCAATAGCCGAGCCGGGACGAGGCTGCTGGATCCGAATTTTGCGTCCACGGCGTCCAAAGCAATCTCAGCATCGCGCCAGTTGTCCGCACGGCGCTCCAAACTCAATTGCAGCGTTGCCTCACCCGCCAGCTCCAACCCCTCGGCACGTAGCCCAATCAGCCGCAGGGACAAGGGCCTTGACCCTAACCGGTTGAGCATGGACACGGCCTCCGCGTAGAGTAACTGCGCACTATCAATAGGGGTTCCCAGAGTCCTGGACCTAGTGATCGTGGAAAAATCTGAATACTTGAGTTTCAGCGCAACGGTGCGAGCCACCTGTCCAGAGGCTCGCAATCGAGCACCGGTTTTATGGGCCAGCCGAAGCAGCTCACGGCGCAAGAGCGCCTCGTCATTGGTATCAGTAGCAAAAGTTGTCTCGGCCCCAAGGCTCTTCTCCTCGCGCACCGGGGTCACCGGCCTAGGGTCAATCCCCCAAGACAAATTGTGCACATGCTCCCCCGTGGCGCCCAAGGCACGCTTCATGACGGGAAGCGGTGTGCCCGCCACGTCCGCCACAGTATGGATTCCGAGTTTGGCCAGAACATCAACGGTCTTGGCCCCGACTCCCCAGAGAGCCTGAACCGGCAGAGTATGCAGGTAGGCAACAGTATCCTTGGCGGGAATCAACAACATGCCATCCGGCTTGCAGCGCGCTGAGGCAATCTTGGCCACAAACTTGGTGGAGGCAATTCCCACCGAGGCGGTGATGCCCAGTTCTGCGCGAATCTGACGCCGGATCGCCGCCCCTATTTCTGCGGGACTGCCCAGCCGCCGAATAGCCCCAGCAACATCCAGAAAGGCTTCATCAACACTGAGTGGTTCAACCAGATCCGTGACCGTCCGAAAAATATCCATCAGCCGCGCTGAGACGTCATAATACTTCCGGTGGACAGGCTCAATTACCACGGCCCTCGGACACATCCGCATGGCACTGGACATGGGCATCGCAGAACGAACTCCGCTCTTGCGAGCCTCATAGGATGCGCTTAAAACCACTGAGCGGCCCTCCGGGAACCCCACGATAACGGGCTTTCCGACTAGTTCCGGCCGTTCGAGCAGTTCCACTGCAACAAAGAATGCATCCATATCCACATGCAATATATGGGAATCGGCATGCGGCACAACCGGGCGTCGCGGTGTCAACATCTCGCCCTGCCCTTGCTGCGCATCGCTTCCGGTTTCCGCCACACCTCTACCTTAGAACAAATATACGAAACCTGTCATCCATGGCCACTCGATACACTGGAAGCTAGGGACCGCCGTGAAAGTTGGGTAGGACCCCCAACAGTTCTAAGGAAATCTTGTGGATACGAACTCTGTGGAAACTAACACTTCTGAACAGATCACGGCTGAAAACAACACCGTGGAAAAGAAGCGTCTCAAGAAGACGCCCCTGGTGGCCGCCACGGTACTGGCAGCCGCACTGGCCTTAACGGCATGTTCCGGATCGACAGGGGCGCCGTCCTCCGGCACGCAGACCTCCGGAGCGTCCGGAA
>JABBNV010000037.1:8013-9204 GCA_019352125.1 Acidobacteriota bacterium
AACCTCCGCATCATCAGCCGCCGCCACGTCCACGGGAACCTCCGCCGCAACGGCCAGCTCGAGTTCCACCGGCGGCCCCACGTCCGGCCCACAGAGCACCACCGACGGGCTGGTTGCCGGATTCCCCACCTCATTAATTCCCCTGATGCCCGGCGCCACCATCAAGTCCAGCAATTATGATTCCTCTCAGGCCATCGCCACCGCCTCCCTCGTGGCTACTTCTTCCGAGACAGCTGCAGCAATTGGGGACTACTACACCAAGGTCTATGTGGAGCAGAATTTCACGCCACTCCCAGCTACCTCAGTGGACGGAGTCACCTCGCTGAGTTTCACCCGAACCAATGGCACCGAGACGGTGAACGTCTCCGTGGGGCCAGCGGCAAGCGGCGTCACTATTAACGTGGGTGCGCACGTTCTCCCGGCGTCCATGAAATGACCGACACCTCCATGGCCGCGTCCACTCTGGCGGCAACACAGCGAAACTTCACCGACGCCGTCGCCCGTGAACTGACAACTTTTCTGGAGTCTCAACGAGAACTCCTCACCGAAATCTCCCCGGACACTCTGGCGTTACTTGAGTCAATTTCAAACCTGGTCAGCGGCGGCAAACGGTTGCGCGCCCTCATGTGTTACTGGGGCTGGCGCGGAGCCGGTGGGGACGCGATGGCACCCGAGATTGTGGCGGCAGGCGCGGCACTAGAGCTTTTTCAGGCGGCTGCACTGATTCACGATGACATTATTGACCGGAGCGATATCCGCCGTGGGAGCCCTTCTGTGCACCGCCAATTTGCTCAGCTGCATCAGCGGCATCGTTGGGCGCTGGACCCGGAGCGATTTGGCCACGCTGCCGCCATCCTCACTGGTGATCTTTGTTTGTCCTACAGTGAGCAGGCCTTCGCCGCCGTTGCACCGCGCGTCGCGGGAGACCAACGGGCGCGCAAGATATTCAACACCATGCGTGCAGAGGTGATGGCAGGGCAGTACCTGGACATTCTGGAGGAAGTTGCCGGGCCAAGCCGAGACAACGGCACCGCTGTTTCGCGAGCCCAATCGATCATTCGATACAAGAGCGCCAAATACTCCACCGAACACCCCTTAGTGATGGGTGGGGCGCTGGCCGGTGGCAGTGACGAACTGCTGGCAGGGTACTCCGCCTTTGCGCTCCCCTTGGGCGAAGCGTTCCAGCTGCGC
>JABBNV010000037.1:9214-13413 GCA_019352125.1 Acidobacteriota bacterium
GGCGTCTTCGGCGATCCAGCCACCACTGGCAAGCCTGCTGGGGATGACCTCCGCGAAGGCAAACGCACAGTGTTGGTGGGTTACACCCTGCAGCAAGCCGAAGCCTCCGATGCCACGTTTGTGGACGAACGGCTAGGGATTTCAGACCTCACTGATGCTGAAATTGCCCAGATACGCGCCAGCATGGTTGACTCTGGCGCACTGGAGGCCACGGAGGAACTCATCACCTCGTACAGCAACCGGGCTTTCGCTGCTCTGGCTGAGTTGGACATCGATGAATACAGCCGTACGGCTCTGCATGGATTGGCGACGACGGCGGTTCGGCGCAGCGCCTAAGCAGAGCAGAAACTTCTACCAGGCTAGGGCCTGTGCCCGGCGTCGGATCTCTGTTTTGCGGCCCTCACGCAGGGCATCCACCGGCCGGCCTGGAAGAGAATCATCTTCAGTAAACAGCCATTTAAGGGCAGCTTCATCATCAAAGCCAGCATCATTGAGTACCACTAGCGTGCCCTTTAGCGCATCGAGTACGGCGCCGTCCACGAAGAACTCCGCAGGAACGCTGCGGATTTTACGTTCACCGATACGCAGCGCCAGGATGGCCCGCTCGTCGATAAGTCCGTGAACCTTAGTTACGGATACTCCCAATAGTTGGCTGACATCCGGCAAAGGCAACCATGCGCCTACAAGCTCTTCGACATTACTCACGAAGCTAAGCGTGCCACATTTCCGGCGGTTTGGAGAAGTGAGCGTACTCCTATCATGAGCGCGACACTCCGAAGGATTTCAATCCATGTTTTTCTCAAGGGATTGTGCTAACTGAAATTTAGTGTAAATTCACATAGGTCACACTGATCACTTGTTGAACACCCGCAACTTCTGTAACTAAGAATTATGAGGACACCCCATGACAGCTGTATCCCCTAGTCCCTCGCCGCGCCGCAACACGGTTAAGCGGGTTGCCGCTGTGACAGCCGCATTACCAGTAGTGGTCTTGTCCTCCATGGCGCTTGCTCAGCCCGCCACAGCTGCCGGTCACCCGCAGCCCGCGAAGCCAACTGCAGGCAATTTGCCCGCTAATCTAACGGGAATTCGCACTGGGGTTCGCCCGGCCACCACCGCCTTCATGCCCGCCTCTGCTCTGGCCTCTGCCGTCCCCAGCCGCCTTGCGCCAGCTGCCCCCGCATCGATGCCGTCGGAGTATACGATTCAGCCCGGGGATACCGTCACTGCCATTGCCGCCAAGTTTGGTTTGCGAGTCAACGATGTACTGGCCGCGAACAACCTCTCCAACAACTCGCTAATTTTCCCTGGCAAGACGCTCAAGCTCCGTGGTGGTGTCTCCGAGCCCACTCTCGCAGCGTCCGTGGTTGTTGCCGCCAGCCCGGCACCCGCAACGCCAGCTCCCGCTCCGGCCGCCATGGGTGGAAGCTACACCATTGCTTCCGGCGATACACTGACCTCCATCGCAGCCGCACACCACGTTGGCATTGCGGAGCTGATGTCCGCCAACCAGTTGAGCCGAACATCCATCATTTATGCAGGTAAGAAGCTGACCATCCCCGGTGCAGACGCCGGTGCGAGCTCCGCCCCGGCCACGCCAGCGGCACCGACCGCGACGCCCACAGCACAGGTGTCCAACACGTTCCTCGACTACACCTACCCGGACGCCGTAGTTGCTCAGGCCAACGTCAACAAGGCTGCATTGATGGCAGCGCCGGTGCCATCACAGGCACAGATGAAGCAGATCGTGGCGAGCACGGCCCAGCAGATGGGCGTTGACCCCGCGTTGGCCATGGCGTTTGCCTTGCAGGAGTCCGGATTCAACCAGCAGGCAGTCTCCCCGGCCAACGCCATCGGAACCATGCAGGTTATCCCGTCCTCCGGAGAATGGGCATCAGAGCTGGTAGGCCGACACCTCAACCTCCTGAACCCCTATGACAACGTGACGGCCGGCGTGGCAATTATTCGTGCACTCGTGGCAACCAGCCCCTCAACCGAGGAAGCAATTGCCGGTTACTACCAAGGCCAAACTTCGGTAGCCAGGCACGGTATGTACGACGACACAAAGGCCTATGTGGCCGCCATCATGGCCAACCGTCAGCTGTTCTAAGCGCCACCTGCACAGCGCCAAGGAGCTCAACCTCCCCAGCAACTACGGGCCATCATTTAGAATCTAAGGGTGCAAGGCCAACGGATCGACCCCCTTGTGGGCAGTGTGATTGATGACCGCTATCAGGTACTTTCCAAGATAGCGGCTGGCGGTATGTCCGTTGTCTATCTGGCAATTGACACCCGTCTAGATCGTCATGTGGCCCTCAAGGTGTTGCATCACCACCTCGTCACTGACTCGCGGGTGCTGGACAGGCTGAGCCAAGAAGCGAAGGCAGCCGCCAAGTTGTCACACCCGCATGTGGTGGGCATGCTCGATCAAGGCAGTGACGGGGACCTTGCCTACCTGGTGATGGAGTACATCCCCGGGCAAACATTGCGTGACGTAATGGAAGCCCGGGGCAAACTCACCCCACGTCTAGCATTGGCCTATCTGGACGCAATCGTGGAGGGTTTGGGTGCCGCCCACGCGGCGGGCCTGGTTCATCGCGATGTGAAGCCTGAAAATGTATTGCTGGCGGACGACGGCCGCATCAAGATTGGTGATTTTGGGCTGTCCCGGGCGGTCAGCACTTCCACGAGCACTAGCAGTTTGCTGGGCACCGTCGCATACCTGGCCCCAGAATTAGTGAACGGCCACACGGCAGATGCCCGCAGTGACATCTACTCCGTGGGGATCATGCTGTACGAGATGCTGGTGGGGCATCCCCCGTATCAGGGGGATGTTCCCGTCAGCGTACTCATGCAGCACATCAACTCCACTGTCCCCGCCCCCTCATGGGAGCTCCCGGGACTATCGGGCGAACTGGATGAGCTGGTGCGGTTCTGCACAGAACCAGACCCCGAGTCCCGGCCCGCCAACGGGTTCGCACTGTTAGAGGATCTCCGGCATATTCGCCGCACACTCTCCGACGAGGAATTGGACTACACCCAGTCCAGCGGTGGCCAGACCACCGAGGATATGGGCCAGCGCACCGAGCTCATTGACAACAGGTTCGCGGGCACAAGCCTGCTGCCTACCCAGCTTGAAACTGCCTACCTCCCCCAGCAGCTCAACTCCACCACCATGATCGATCGGCCCAGCCCGCGGGAGGCTAAGAAATCTGCACGTCAGGCACAGAAGGATCGGGCCAGAAACGCTGCCATTCCCACCGCTCAATTACGGCGGGGCAACTCACGCCGTCGTGGATACATCTGGCTGGCGATTGTGCTGGTTTTGGCGGTGCTGGCCGGAATTGCTGGCTGGTTCTTTGGCATCGGGCCGGGTTCCTTAGGCACCGTACCAGACGTACACAACCAGACTGTTGCGCAGGCCCAGGCAACGCTCAGCGCACAGGGTTTCTCCAGCAACACTCGTGACGTCAATGACGAAACGGTGCCGGCAGGCCTGGTGGTGAGTAGCGATCCAGGGCCAAAGTCGTCCCAACGGAGGTTTCTAGCAGTTGCTTTGCTGGTCTCCAAGGGACCTGTTTTACACGAAGTCCCCACGTTGACCAATGGCACCTTGGACGCTGCCAAGACCGCGCTCAATCAGGCTTCACTGGCTCTTGGCACGGTCACCGAGCACTACGACGAACAGGCAGCGGCTGGCACGGTACTGAGTCAGGACCCCAAGCCGGGCGCAAACCTGCGCGGGGCCACCCCCATCAATCTAGTGGTTTCCAAGGGCCCCCAGCCTATCAACGTTCCCTCGGTTGTTGGGCAGGCTCAGGACGTCGCCGCCAAGGCCCTCACGGATGTGGGACTCACAGTGAAGTACGCAGCGAATGCCGTCAATGACAAGACGATTCCCGCTGGTGCCGTGGTTTCACAAACTCCGGCCGGAGGCACCTTGACCAAGGGTTCGCCGGTCACGCTGACCCTTTCTAAGGGTCCCAAGATGGTCCATGTGCCCAGCTACATTGGAAAACAAGCGGACGTGGCCATTAAGGAGCTCGAGAAGCTGGGCTTCAAAGTCAAGAAAAATGACGTGCTCGGCGGGTTCTTTGGCACCGTCCGGGATCAATCCCCGGTTGATAAGGACGTCCCCGAAGGCAGCACCATTACCATCACCGTGGTCTAACCAAAACCCCGGTGCACAAGTGGTCGCC
>JABBNV010000037.1:13423-16364 GCA_019352125.1 Acidobacteriota bacterium
ATTCGACCCGAATGGCGACCACTTGTGCACTCGCGTTTTACTGCTGGCGCTGGGCCAGGGCTCCCGCCACCAGGAACCCCATTTCCAAGGACTGCATGTGGTTCAACCGAGGGTCGCACACTGACTCGTACTTGGTCAGGAAGGCTTCCTGATCGATCGGGTCTGCGCCACCCAGGCACTCGGCAACGTCGTCGCCCGTCATTTCTACGTGCAGGCCGCCCGGGAAGGTGCCGAGGCTTTGGTGCACCTCAAAGAAACCGCGCACCTCATCCATCACGTCATCGAAGTTGCGGGTCTTGTAACCGTTCGGGGAGGTGACGGTATTGCCGTGCATTGGATCTGTCACCCACAGCACCTTGGCACCGGAATCAGTGACCGCTTTGACCAGTGAGGGCAGCTTTTCGCGGATGTTCTTGGCACCCATCCGGGTGATGAACGTCAGCCTGCCAGGCTCGCGGTTCGGATCCAACTTCTCGATCAGGCGCAGCGCATCATCGCCCGTGGTGGTGGGGCCCAGCTTGACGCCGATGGGGTTGCGCACACGGGAGAGGAAGTCCACATGTGCGCTATCCAGATCCCTGGTGCGCTCACCGATCCACAGGAAGTGGGCGGAAGTGTCATACGGGAAGCCCGTGCGGGAATCGATGCGCGTCAGAGCCCGCTCGTAGTCGAGCAGCAGCGCCTCATGGCTGGCAAAGAACTCCACGCGCTTGAGCGCCTCAAAGTCCGCCCCGCAAGACTGCATGAACGTAATGGCCCGGTCAATATCCTTGGCAAGCGACTCGTATCGTGCGTGGGCCGGGTTGGAGGTGAAGCCTTTGTTCCACTGATGCACAAGGCGCAAGTCGGCGAATCCGCCCTGGGTGAAGGCACGAATCAGGTTCAGTGTGGAGGCGGAGGTGTTGTAGGCCTTGAGCATGCGTGCGGCATCATGAGCGCGAGATTCAGGGGTGAACTCGTATCCGTTCACAATGTCCCCGCGGAACGCAGGCAGGGTGACGCCGTCGCGCGTTTCATCATTGGAGGAGCGCGGCTTAGCAAACTGGCCAGCCATCCGGCCCATCTTGATCACTGGGAGTGCAGCGCCGTAGGTCAGCACCACTGACATCTGCAAGATGGTGCGGACGCGGGCACTAATCTTATCCGCCGTGGCGTCGCCAAAAGTCTCCGCGCAATCTCCACCTTGGAGCAGAAATGCCTTACCGTCCGCGGCCTGAGCCAAACGGTCGCGCAGAATGTCTACCTCGCCGGCAAAGACTAGCGGCGGCAGTACCGACAGTTCGGCAATTGACTTCTTGAAAACTTCGGGATCACTCCAGGTGGGCTGCTGGGCAATGGGACGCTGCCGCCAGTCATCGAGTCCCGGATAGTCAGCGGCACCGCTTTGGGCAGTGGAAGACAGGGCTACGGGTGCGTTTTGGGATGAATTGCTCACCAGCTAAGCCTAATTCCTTCGGCGTGGGATTTTGACGCGGCCCGTCATTGAAGAAGCCAGAGCGTCACATTGCGTTTTATTCTTACGGCTGGTGCGCAACTTTTTACGGCTGGTGTGTGTCTTTTTCAGCAGAATCGGCCACACCATCGCCCGCTGAAGTGGCGGCATCGGGCTCCTCGCTGCCCCCCGTAGTGCTGGAAACTTCGTTGTCGGACACGGCGTCTGCAGCAACAGGGTTCACGGCAGGGGTCCTGGGCGCTTGGCCTACCACCGTGATCGCGCCAGGTTTGGGGCCAGCTGCTATGGCCGGATCCAACCGCACTGCACCAGCAGCTGGAACAGGAGCAGCAGCTTTGCCGGACTTTTTCGCCGCGAGCTTTTCCTTCACAGTGCTGGCGTAGGCGTCCACATACTCTTGCCCAGAAAGACGCATCAGCTCATACATGATCTCGTCAGTGACAGATCGCTGAACAAACCGGTCATCAGCCAAACCCGCATAGCGGCTGAAATCCATGGGCTCGCCAAAGATCATGCCAATCCGGCGAATATTGGGAATGCGGCGCCCAATCGGCTGAACCTTGTCCGTACCGATCATGGCTACCGGAATCACGGGAACACCCGTGGTGAGTACTAATTTGGCCACACCAACCTTGCCGCGGTACAGCTTGCCGTCCGGGCTGCGGGTACCTTCCGGATAGATTCCCAGCAGGCCTCCTTCAGCCAGTATTTGGGCACCGGACTTCAAAGAGTTTTCACTGGCCTTGCCACCCGATCGATCCATGGGCAATTGATTGGTGAGCCGGAAAAAAAGCGCAGTGGCCCTGCCTTTGAGCCCGCGTCCAGTGAAATATTCGGACTTAGCAAGAAAGATCACAGGCCGGGGCACCATCAACGGCATGAAAATAGAGTCAGAAAATGACAGGTGATTGCTGGCAATCACGGCGGCACCGGTGGCGGGAATATTGTCGATTCCCTTAACCCATGGCCGGAAGAGCAATTTGAGAATGGGACCCAAGAAGATCCGTTTCATGACCCAATAAAACACGCGGCTCTTCCCTTCCGTGCTGCTGTGAAAAGCAGTTCTGTGTCTTCGCCGAACCACCGCAACCCTACTCTAGTGAGAATGTGCCCGAAAAGTGGCACCATAGCGATATGAGTCTTTCAACGATGATTCACCACTTCCCAACCGTGACCCATGATCTTCCCTAGCCCGGGGCACGGCCCGCTGGCCCGGGTTGGAATTGCTATGAGCCATGGTTTCACCGGGTCCCTCGTGTCCATGGAGCCGTGGGCACAATATCTTGCAGATCAAGGCTTTGCCGTTGCCCTTCCCCTGTTGCCGGGGCATGGCACAACCTGGCAGGACATGTCCACCAAACGGTGGCAGGCCTGGTATCAAGCGTTCGAAGAGTCATTTTTGAAACTGTCGGACAGGTGTGACGCAGTGTTTGTGGCCGGGCTATCCATGGGCGGCACGCTCGCCTTGCGGGTAGCTGAACACCACAG
>JABBNV010000038.1:0-2290 GCA_019352125.1 Acidobacteriota bacterium
CCGGTAGCCGCGTGCCTGCTGGAGATTCAACGTCAGCGCCCACCTTACTCACCGAGATGGGGTTGGCCGCGCAGGGGTACCGATTCATTGCTGGCGTTGATGAGGTGGGCCGTGGAGCTCTGGCCGGGCCTGTCAGCGTGGGCGTCGTGGTTATCGATACGGCCGTAGTCGGAGAGCTGCATGAGGTGCGAGACAGCAAACTATTGAAGCCGGCCCGCCGTGAGGCACTGGTTCCAGTGATTAGGGATTGGGCGCATGGCTGGGCTGTGGGACACGCGAGCGCGGCCGAGGTTGATTCTCTGGGGCTCGTGGGAGCCTTGCGTGAGGCTGGGCTGCGAGCGCTGAACTCCGTGCTGGGACAAGGTATATCGATCGACATGGTGCTGTTGGACGGGAACCAGAATTGGCTCAGACCGCCACCAGCGCAACCCTCACTCTTCGATGCTGAATTCTCGTCAGGTGACGCTCCAACCGAGGCCTCGGCCGTGGTCAGCGCTACCGGTGTCGCCGCGGGCGAGGCAGATCCGCTGCTGCCCGTGACTGTCCAGATCAAAGCGGATATGACCTGCCAATCTGTTGCCGCCGCCTCCGTGCTGGCGAAGGTGGAACGCGACTCCATCTTGGTGACTTTGAGCCAGCAGTTTCCGAGTTTTGGCTGGGCCGTCAACAAGGGCTATGCCACCGCAGCACATCGGAGCGCCATCGTCTCCGAAGGGGCCAGCGAGTATCACCGCAGGAGCTGGCGACTCGTGGCCGTTTCCCCCGTAGAAAACACTGAGGCATGATGGATTCATGAGTGCTGAGGATCTGGAAAATTATGAAACCGATATGGAGCTTCAGCTCTACCGCGAATATCGGGACGTCATTGGGCTATTCAGCTACGTGGTGGAAACGGAACGGCGTTTCTATCTGGCCAACCACGTGGATCTTCAAGCCAGAAGCGCCGACGGCGAGGTCTACTTTGATCTAACACTCCAGGACGCTTGGGTCTGGGACGTTTACAGGTCTGCACGCTTCGTCAAAAACGTTCGCGTGATCACGTTCAAGGACGTCAATGTCGAGGAGCTGGCCAAGACGGACGATCTTTCCTTGCCAAAAGACGGCTCGCTAGGGAACTAATAGCGCCGCTTTTTCGGTCCACTTCTCCTCCCCAATCACTGAGCCCCTTGGCACTGCACACATAGCAGTGCCAAGGGGTGTTTTCAATGCTGCCGCCC
This sequence comes from Acidobacteriota bacterium, assembly GCA_019352125.1. GTDB lineage: Bacteria > Actinomycetota > Actinomycetes > Actinomycetales > Micrococcaceae > JABBNV01. The sequence continues at coordinate 1,218 of JABBNV010000038.1, forward strand.
ATGCACAGTGGATGCGGGAGGCAATGATGAGAGCAAAAGATGCGCTGGGACAACGGGGAGAGATACTGGCCGCCGATTTTCTGGAAGATCTCGGCATCAAGGTAGTCGATCGAAATTGGCGTTGCCCTGCAGGTGAAATCGACCTGGTCGCGGTGGACGGCGGCACCTTGGTGATTGTGGAGGTCAAGACGCGGCGGTCCAACAGGTATGGGCACCCGTTCGAAGCTATTAGCAATGCAAAGCTGAACCGGTTGAGGACTCTGGCCGTGCTATGGCAACGGGACCATTCAGCCTTTTTGCCCAAGCTACGCATCGACGTGGTGGGTATTTTGGACGATGGTAAGGCGGAGCCCGTCATCGAGCACCTCTGCGGGGTGAGCTAGATGGTGATGGGTCGATCATTTGCTGTGGCTCTCTTGGGCCTGAACGGGCATGTGATTGAGGTGGAAGCGGACATTGGGCAGACCCTTCCCGCCTTTGTGCTGTTGGGGCTGCCTGATGCCTCGCTCAACGAAGCCAAAGAGCGCATTCGCTCCGCCGCGCACAACAGTGGTGTCCCGCTGTCCCGCCGCAAAATCACGGTGAATCTGGTGCCGGCCTCACTGCCCAAGAAGGGTTCCTCGTTTGACCTGGCCATCGTGATGGCCGCTCTGGCCGCCGCAGGGGACGTCAGAGGTACGGACGGTACAGTGTTCATTGCCGAATTGGGCCTGGACGGCCGGCTCCGGCCTGTGCGGGGAGTATTGCCCGCGGTGATGGCGTGTGTGAGTGCTGGGCATTCCCGGATTGTGGTGGCCGAGCGTAACGCTGCGGAGGCTAATCTGGTTCCCGGGGCAGAGGTACAGGCCTTTCAGTCCCTGGCCGCCGTGGCCCTGGCATTCGGTGCCGATGCAAGCCAGCTCAACTGGGCTGCACTGCCTGAACCGGAGGCGGACGCGCCGGAATCTGCCTCCGTGACTGGCACGGTTCCCGATCTTCTGGATGTGGCAGGGCAAGGCCAGGCCCGACTTGCGTTGGAGGTAGCAGCCGCTGGTGGGCATCACCTGATGATGGTGGGGCCGCCAGGTGCAGGC
>JABBNV010000038.1:2300-16287 GCA_019352125.1 Acidobacteriota bacterium
GGCTTCCGTCGCTGCTGCCAGCTCTCAGCGATGCGGAAGCCATGGAAGTCACCGCAATTCACTCACTGGACGGCAGGATTGGTGGCGCAGCCGCCCTCATCCGCAGGCCGCCCTATGAGAGCCCACATCACAGTGCATCCACGCCAGCCATCATCGGTGGCGGAAGCGGTGTTCCTCGCCCCGGGGCCGCCTCCAGGGCACATCGAGGCGTCCTGTTCCTTGACGAGGCCCCAGAATACGAGCGCCGGGTTCTGGATGCCCTGCGCCAACCTTTGGAGAGCGGGCAACTGATTCTGCACCGGGCGGCGGGTACTGCTTCATATCCGGCACGATTTCAGCTTGTGATGGCGGCTAATCCCTGCCCCTGCGGACGTGCCACGGGCAAGGGTGCCGACTGCACCTGCACAGCCATGGCTCGGCGGCGCTATTTTGGCAAGCTCTCCGGGCCGCTATTGGATCGGGTGGACATTCAACTGAGCGTCAACCGGGTGACGCTGGCTGAGCTGGCCGGAGAAGGGGAGCGGGAATCAAGCGCAGCCGTCGCAGCGCGAGTCGCTCTGGCCAGGGGTCGTCAGTACCAACGGCTTGGATCTCTGGGGTTTGGTCGCAATGCTGATGTGCCCGGAAAACTCTTGCGCACCAAATTTCGTTTGGATACCTCCGTCACGGCGCTCCTGGACCGAGCCATGGAACGAGGGGCCATGACGGCTCGCGGGTATGACAGGGTATTGCGCTTGTCCTGGACTCTTGCAGATATTGCAGGCGCCACATCACCAAATACAGATCACATTTCAATGGCACTGGCCATGCGAGCACATGGGGTAGGGCAATGAATGACAAAGGCGAGTACTCGTACCAGGAGATTCGGCTGGCCCGGGCTGCACTGACTCGGTTATTTGAGCCATCTGATTTGGTGGGGTTCGCTCTGGTGCAACATGCCGGGCCGGTCATGGCGCTGCGTATTGCCACCGGCCAAGACAAGGCCGGGGGGGAGGACGAAGGAGCCGTGCGCGAGGTGCTGGAGCAAGCCGGTGCCGCCTCGGGATGGGGCGGCCTCGCCGAGTCGCGGGAGCGTTGGGGAACCCGCAAGAAGGATCTTGCCCCAGAGCGGGATCTGGAAGTGATCCGCAGGCTGGGAGGTGGGTTTGTGATCCCCGAGGACACAGAGTGGCCTGCGGCGCTCGCAGATCTAGGTCTAACTGAACCGCTGGCGCTCTGGGTTCGCTCAGCCGGGCCAGGGTTCCCGCAGCAGCATCGATGCATCTCAATAGTGGGCTCCCGGGATGCAACCAGCTACGGGGCGGGCGTTACGGGCGAGCTGGCATATTCTCTGGTACAACGCGGATTTACTGTTATCTCTGGTGGGGCCTATGGTATCGACGCGCACGCGCACAGGTCGGCACTAGCCGCTGCCTCCGGGTTCGCAGAATCGGGCGGGCACATCCCCACCATTGCCGTCATGGCTGGCGGGTTGGACAGGTTCTACCCAGCAGGCAATGAGGACCTCCTGCGAGCCGTAGCCAGTCAAGGTGCGCTGATTGCGGAGGTCCCGCCAGGTTCCAACCCGACGCGCTACAGATTTCTGCAACGAAACAGAATTATTGCGGCTCTGAGCGCCGTCACGGTGGTGGTGGAAGCGCGATGGCGCTCCGGGGCACTGAACACTGCTCACCACGCGAATATGCTCAGCCGGGAAGTGGGAGCAGTGCCGGGATCCGTTCACTCTGCCAACTCGGCGGGCTGCCACCGGCTGTTACGTGAGGGGGCGGCCGTATGTGTGACGGATGCAGGTGACGTGGCCGAGCTGGCGGGGGAGATGGGGACGTCTCTGGTGCCCGAAGCGGAGGGGTCACGGGCTATGCACGATGGGCTCAGCGTGGAAGATCTGTTGCTCTTGGATGCGCTGCCCGTGGTGACATTTACTACTGTAGACAAGTTGACGAGTGTTGCCGGGCTCAGCTTGCCCTCTGTTCTCTCTGGGCTAGGGCGGCTGGATGCCGTGGGCCTGGCGGAGAGCACCAGTGGTACCTGGCGAAAAAAGAAGACCTGAGAGCGCCCCAGGCAGGCAAACCTGCGGCGCTTGAACTGCCAAAGATTGCCGTTTTGCGGCGGTTTGACTTGCTCGCATGCGCTGAGGCGAGCACAGTTGGTGCGTGAACATCGAATCGCTGCCCGGAGAATTTGGAATGGCTGCTGCCAAGTTTGAACGGTATTTGCGCAATGAGCGGGCTCGGTCCGAACACACCATTCGCGCATATCTAGGCGATGTGGAGAGCCTTCTCGCACATGCCCTCACCGAGGGGATTGAAAGCCTGCGCCAGCTGGAGCTGGGAACACTCCGCCGCTGGTTGGGGGAGCAGAGTGCTGCGGGGCTAGCCCGATCAACCCTGGCACGCAGGGCGGCTACCGCGCGGAACTTTACGGCGTGGGCGTTGCGCGAGGAATTGCTGGATGTTGATCCAGGGCTGCGGCTTAAAGCACCTAAGCGGGACAAGTCACTCCCCGGGGTGCTTGCTCAGGGGCAACTGAACCGGGTGTTTGCCGAGTTGGTCACTGCCGCGGAGTCGGGTGAACCACTGGCTCTGCGGAATGCCGCCATGGTGGAGTTGCTGTACGCCACCGGCGTCCGGGTAGGCGAGCTGGCCAGCTTGGACGTGGACAATTTGGGCTTCGAACGGCGAACGCTCAGCGTACTGGGTAAAGGAAACAAGGAGCGTACCGTCCCCTTCGGGCAGCCAGCCGAGCAAGCAGTGCAACGTTGGCTTCAGGCAGGGCGCCCAGCGCTGGCAGCTCCGCACAGCGGAGCTGCGCTCTTTCTGGGGCCACGCGGCGGCCGCATCGATCAGCGGCAGGTGCGCACCGTTGTCGAACGCCTGCTGACAGCGCTAGGGGATACTGCGGAATCTTCGCCGCACGCCCTCCGCCACTCGGCGGCCACGCATTTGCTGGACAATGGCGCTGATCTTCGCTCGGTTCAGGAACTGTTGGGCCATAGTTCGCTGGCCACCACTCAGCTTTATACCCATGTTTCGGTGGAGAGGCTGCGGCAGAGCTACGCGCAGGCGCACCCGCGGGCATAACCCGCTGGGTAACGGAGGGCCCGAAAACCATTCCTGGACACCCCATGGCGGGAATTGCACTGGCGTTATTCGAGTACATACGGCACAATGAGAACAGCATTGTTGGTCCTGCCATAGTGCGAGGTCGTTGGGGAAGACGTACCTATAGCTATGGAGGATGTAATGACTGCTGTTATGACGCGCGGAGTTCTCTTCGTGCATTCAGCCCCAACTGCGCTATGCCCCCATATCGAATGGGCAATTGGCTCAGTCATTGACAAGCGGACTGACCTTGAGTGGACCGCTCAACCTGCTGCGCCCGGAATGTTTCGTGCGGAGTTGTCGTGGAGCGGTACCGCGGGCACAGGCGCTCTTTTGGCATCCGCTCTGCGAGGCTGGGCACATCTACGCTACGAAGTGACCGAAGAGCCGAGCGCTGGCGTTGACGGTGGCCGCTGGTCCCACACGCCGGAGCTGGGAATCTTTCATGCCATGACGGATGTTCATGGCAACATCATGGTTTCTGAGGATCGCATCCGTTACGCCTACGAAAACGGTGCAGGGGATCCGGCAGCTGTCTACCATGAACTTTCCCTGGCGCTAGGCGAAGCGTGGGATGAGGAGCTCGAACCGTTCCGGCATGCAGCTGAGGGCGCGCCTGTTCGCTGGTTGCACCAGGTCGGCTAAGGGTTTTCTTCACTGCATATATAAGTCTTCAGCACAAAAAGCACGTGGCTTGACGGTTCTAGAACCGTCAAGCCACGTGCTTTTTCAGACCGTTCTAGTGGTTGCGAACAACGACCACTGCGTTATGGCCGCCGAACCCGAAGGAGTTGCTCAGGGCCACGATGTCACCCTTGGGCAGGTCACGGGCCGTCGTGACGACGTCCAGAGGGATCTCTGGATCCTGATTCTCAAGGTTGATTGTCACAGGAGCCTTGCGATCGTAAACAGCCAGCACGGTCATCACAGCTTCGATAGCCCCGGAAGCACCCAGCAAGTGTCCAGTCTGGGACTTCGTGGCTGAGACAGCGAGGTTGTCCACATGGTTGCCGAACGTGGCCCGCAGTGCCGTGTATTCCGGCTTGTCCCCTACCGGCGTGGACGTCGCATGTGCGTTGACATGCACTACGTCTTCCGGTTGAGCCCGGGCGTCGAACAGTGCTGCTTTGAGCGCACGTGTTGCACCCAAGCCTTCCGGATCCGGAGCGGTGATGTGGTAGGCGTCGGCGGTGACGGAGGTTCCGGCAAGTTCACCGTAGATCCGGGCGCCACGCGCCAGGGCGTGTTCTTCGGCTTCCAGCACCAGCGCGCCAGCACCTTCGCCCATCACAAAGCCATCGCGGTCCCTGTCATAGGGGCGCGAAGCGTGCTCTGGATCGTCGTTGCGGCGGGACAGTGCCTGCATGGCGGAGAAAGCGGCCATGGGGAGCGGGTGGATGGCTGCTTCGGTGCCGCCAGCCATCACTACATCTGCTTTACCTGAGCGGATGAGTTCCAGAGCCTGGTGTAATGCCTCGGTACCGGAGGCGCAGGCGGACACGGGGGTGTGCGCACCAGCGCGAGCCCCCAGGTCCAGGCTGACTGCGGCAGCGGCCCCGTTGGGCATGAGCATCGGTACGGTCATGGGCAGTACACGGCGCGGGCCCTTTTCGCGGAGGGTGTCCCACGCGTCCAGCAATGTCCACACGCCACCGATGCCCGTGGCAAAAGTTACCGCAAACCTGTCGCCATCGACGTCGGTAATGCCTGAGTCCTTCCACGCTTCACGAGCGGCAATCACGGCAAATTGGCTGGAAGGATCCAGTCGCTTTGCTTCGACCCGGCTTAATACCTCCAGCGCCGGAGTGCTGGCGCGTGCTGCGAAATGAACCGGCAGCTGGTATTTTTCCACCCAGTCATCGCCGAGGGTGTGGGTACCGGACACGCCCTTGAGGGCATTCTTCCACATCGTGGGAGCGTCGCCGCCGATGGGCGTCGTTGCTCCGACGCCGGTGATGACTACTTTGCGGGCCATGATTCCACTCTTTCAAAAAATGAAGTGTGCCGAGTTGTCCCATGAGCGGTTGCTCCCGGGAAGCGGGCGGCGAGTCGGTGGACTGCGCCGCCCGCGCACAGGTGTCAGTGCGAAGTGCCTATTCCTGAGCGCCGGCGATGAAGTTAACAGCGTCGCCAACAGTCTTCAGGTTCTTGACCTCTTCGTCCGGGATACGAACGCCAAACTTCTCCTCAGCATTCACCACGATGGTCATCATGGAGATGGAGTCGATGTCCAGATCATCCGTGAAGGACTTGTCCAGCTCAACTGCCTCGGGAGCAAGGCCAGTCTCTTCGTTGACGATTTCCGCCAGGCCGGCCAAGATTTCTTCGTTGCTAGCCATTTACGGCTCCTTTTCTTCTGCTGCACCTCAGCACAGGATGAGTGAGGCAACGTTGTTCTGGCCACGGTTGTGACCAGATAGTGGGAAAACTAGGGCAGACGGACCACCTGGGCGCCAAAGACTAGTCCCGCGCCAAATCCTATCTGCAGGCTGAGGCCGCCGCTAAGTTCCGGGTGCTCCTTGAGCAAGCGGTGGGTGGCCAACGGGATGGAGGCAGCGGAGGTGTTTCCTGAGGTCTCGATGTCCCTGGCAACCACTACGTGCTCCGGAATCTTGAGTTGCTTCACCATCGAGTCGATGATGCGCATATTCGCCTGATGCGGAACAAATGCAGCCAGGTCATCAACGGTGACTCCCGCTGCGTCCATGGCCTCCTGTGCTGCTTTGGCCATTTCCCACACTGCCCAGCGGAATACCGTCTGGCCGTCCTGGCGCAGGGTGGGCCAGAGATTGAATTCAGTTTCTGCGGCAGCACCAGCGCTGACAATGCCGTCGTTACGGACGGCCTCACTGTATTCACGAACCTCATTGAGCGAATGAGTCATGCCGATGACGTCCCATTTGCTACCGTCGGAACCCCATACTGACGGGCCGATTCCGGGTTCGTCTGATGGGCCAACAACTACGGCGCCAGCGCCATCACCCAACAAGAAGGAAATGCTGCGCTCGTGGTTGTCGATGACATCAGAGAGCTTCTCCACGCCCACTACCAAGACATACTCGGCCGTGCCGGCGCGCACTAGTGCGTCCGCCTGAGCGATCCCGTAGCAATAGCCTGCACAGGCGGCCGAAACATCGTAAGCGGGTGCCGGGGTAGCTCCGATACGGTCTGCCAACATGGCCGCGGCCGACGGCGTTGCGTACGGATGCGTGACAGTGGAGACAATGACTGCGCCCAGTTGGGAGCCTTCGATGCCTGCTGCACTGAGAGCTTCCTTCGCTGCACCTTCAGCCATGTCCGTGACGGAAACGTCCGCCGGTGCTCGATGCCGCGTCACGATGCCGGTGCGTTGGCGAATCCACTCATCGGAGGAGTCAATCCACTGACAAACGTCTGCATTGGTAACAATAACGCTGGGGCGGTACGCGCCAACGCCGTGGATACGGGAGAATTCTCGGGTGGGGGCCTGCTTGAGTGTCACCATTGGATTAGTTGGCTCCTTCGTCGGTGTACTTCGTAGATCCGGCCGCCGTGGCCAGAAGTTCTTTAGCAGCGTCCAGATCTGCAGGCGTCCTAACAGCCACGGTAGCAACTCCGGGCATCCCGCGCTTGGCGAGTCCTGCCAGTGTTCCAGCCGGAGCCAATTCAATAACTCCTGTGACCCCCAGCGCCAGCATGGTTTCCATGCATAGATCCCAGCGAACGGGCCGTGACACCTGTGCAATCAAGCTATTCAGCGCCTGCGCACCATCGCTCACGCGGCCGCCGTCGTAGTTGGAGAGCAGCACGCTGGTAGGCGTTGCCGGCGTCAGAGTGGGGGCCAATTGCTCCAAAACGTTGACGGCGGGGCGCATGTGTTCCGTGTGAAAGGCTCCAGCAACTGCCAACGGAATGACGCGGGCCTTGGCCGGTGGGTTTGCACTTAGCGCGGCTAGCTGCTCCATGGTGCCGGCCGCAACAGTTTGGCCCTTGCTGTTCATATTGGCCGGGGTGAGTCCGGCAGCCGTGATGGCGTCCATGACGTCAGAGGGGTCTCCGCCCACCACTGCACTCATTCCGGTGGGCCGGGTCGCAGCAGCTTCTGCCATGGCGTTGGCTCGCGTGCGCACAAACGTCATCGCATCTGATTCCGTGAGCACGCCAGCCAGCGTGGCGGCGGTAATCTCGCCCACGGAGTGGCCGCTTACTACCGTATCGTGCGTCGGTTGCCCACCCAATAGTGCCTGGGCCGTCAGTAATCCGGCGGCAACTATCAAGGGCTGGGCGACGGCCGTGTCCTTGATGGTCTCGGCGTCCGAGGTGGTTCCGTGCGCAGCAAGATCCAGCTGAGCAACCTCGCTCAGTCGGGCAAGATGCTCAGGAGCGGAGGGCAGTTCCAGCCACGGGGCCAGGAAGCCTGGGGTCTGAGAACCCTGGCCCGGGCAAACGATTGCAATCACAGTATCCAGCTTTCCAAACAGTGGTCCGATTCTTCGGTGTCGGCGCGTACCAACCTAGTGAGGTCATGTTGTAGGAAGTCTACAAGTTTATGACTCTACCCGCCTCTAGATTCTGGGCGTGGCGTCTGCCTTTCACTGGAGGTATTCACCGAGGGCGCCAGCCTACCTACTAGCAGCGCTACCTGCAGAACAAAGGCCTCGCGGGGGAGCAGGGGGTCCCAGCCAGTTACGTCCATAACTCGCCGCAGCCGGTACCGAACAGTATTGGCGTGTACAAACAATTCTCTGGCGGTAGCCTCCAACGAATGTCCCAAGGACAAGTAGGCGGAAAGTGTTTCCACCAACCCGTTAGATGCTGCGATCAAAGGTCTGTAGATATTTTTGATTAGTGCGCGCCGGGCCGCCTCGTCTCCTGCCACCACTCGCTCCGGCCAGAGGTCATCAGCCGCTACGGGGCGCGGGGCAGATGGCCAGGCTTTGGCGACGGCAAAACCTGCAAGGGCAGCCTGGGCGGATGCTCCCGCTTCCATCAGCGAGTCCGCCAATGGCCCAAACACCACTGGCCCGGGTCCAAAGAGTTCGCTCAGTCGTAGATAGGTGGGCTCCTGTTCGGCCACGCCGCCCAGCACCAGAATGAGGCGATTCCCTTGGATGCCCACCAGCACATCCTCGGCAAATCTGGCAGCGGATCGGCGAAGTTCCGATACAAAGGACGCGTCAGTTTCGGGCGGGGAGGAGCCAACCATCACGGTGAACCGGCCAGTAGATTTCCAGCCGAGCGCAGCCACCCGGGAGCGCAGGGCATCGGAATTTTCCCCGCGCAACACTGCATCTACCACCAGAGCTTCGAGTCGGGTGTCCCAGGACCCTCGGGCTTCCGCGGCCCGCGCATAGACGTCCGCGGCGGCAAAGGCTACTTCGCGGGAATAGCGCAGCACGGCAACGCGCAAATCAGCCTGTTCAGCCTTGGGCGCAAGTTCCGGAACGTGATCCTCTACCACCGCCACCACGGTGCGGATTAGCTGCAGAGCTTTCTGCAAGGAAATGGAGCGAGTCAGCTCAGTGGGCGCTGTGCCAAAAACATCAGTAAGGACCCACGACGGCGATGACGGGTGCTGATACCAGGAAACGAACGCGGCGATGCCGTTTTGCGCCACCATACCGAGAGCGGATCGTTCGGCTGCGCTAAGTTTTCGATACCACGGGAGCGTGGAATCCAGTTCCTTAAGGGTCATTGTGGATAAGTGACCAACATTGGAACGCAATTTTTGAAGGGTAGCGCTGGCCGCCGTCGTCGTAGCGCCAGACCGTGCTGACGTTGTCTGGCTCGGCTTCTTGGGGCCAGTGCCCTTCGCTGACTCTGACATTCTTTGAGCATAGGTGGGCTGCACCGATTTGACCTAGTTGGCCGTGACCGGTGCAGCCCATCCGCCGCGTGTCTAGCTATCGCCGCCGGCGTTGCCGGTGGTTCCGGCGTTGACGTCGTTGAGCTGGTATCTGTTGATGGCTTCCTGAGGTGCCTTCGCGTCGACTTCGCCGCGCTTGGCCAACATTTCCAGGGCGCGAACCACGACAGAGTGTGCGTCGATTTTGAAGAATCGGCGTGCAGCTGCGCGGGTGTCCGAGAACCCGAATCCGTCGGCACCTAGAGTGGCGTATTCGTTGGGGATAAACTGGCGGATCTGGTCTGGGACAGCCTTCATGTAGTCGGTAACGGCTACGATCGGGCCAGTGGCGCCAGCTAGCTGTTCCGTCACAAAGGGGGTCCGTGCTGGTTCGTCCGGGTTGAGGAAGGCATGTTCTTCAGCGGCCAGACCATCCCGACGCAGTTCGTTCCAGGACGTTACGGACCAAACATCTGCCGAGACTCCCCATTCATCAGCAAGAATTTGCTGCGCCTCAAGAGCCCAGGGTACAGAAACGCCGGAGGCCAACAACTGAGTCCGGGGTCCGTCGATGGTGGCGGGCTTGAGAAGGTAGATACCCTTCTTGACGCCCTCAACATCCAGGTTCTCCGGTAGCGCGGGCTGAAGGATCGGCTCGTTGTAGACAGTGATGTAGTACATGTAGTTGTGGTCGTCGGAGTCAGGGCCGTACATGCGCTCCAACCCATCGCGCACAATGATGCCGATTTCGTAGCCGTAGGCCGGGTCAAAGGTCTTCACCGCAGGGTTGGTGGACGCGAGAATGGGGGAGTGACCATCTGCGTGCTGGAGGCCCTCGCCCGTGAGCGTGGTGCGGCCAGCAGTGGCACCGATGATGAACCCGCGTGTCATTTGGTCACCTGCGGCCCAGAAGGAGTCTCCTGTGCGCTGGAATCCGAACATGGAGTAGAACACGTAGACGGGGATCAGTGCTTCGCCATGGGTGGCGTAGGACGTTCCGGCCGCAGTGAATGCGGCTACTGAACCGGATTCGTTGATACCAGCGTGAACAATTTGCCCCGAAATGGACTCCTTGTAAGCCAACACCAGGTCGCGGTCAACGGAAAGGTAATTCTGCCCATTGGGGTTGTAAATTTTCGCCGTCGGGAAGAACGCATCGATGCCGAAGGTACGTGCCTCGTCCGGGATGATCGGCACAATCCGCTGACCAATGCCCTTGTCCCGCATCAGGTCCTTGAGGAGCCTGACGAAGGCCATGGTGGTGGCAGCAAGCTGCTTGCCTGAACCGCGGTTGGCTACGTCATAGACCTTGTCTGCGGGCAGCTCCAGCGCGGTGTGCTCGTGGCGACGCTCGGGAACAAATCCGCCCAACGTGTGGCGGCGCTCCAGCAGGTATTTGATTTCCGGTGCGTCCGCCCCTGGGTGGTAGTACGGGGGGCGGTAGGGATCCGCTTCGAGCTGCTCGTCAGTGATGGGAATCCGCAGGTGGTCACGGAACCCCTTCAAATCTCCTAGAGTGAGCTTCTTCATCTGATGCGTGGCGTTGCGGCCCTCGAAGTGGGTTCCCAGACCGTAGCCCTTAACGGTGTGCGCCAAAATAACGGTCGGCTTGCCCTTGAACTCAATGGCTGCCTTGTATGCGGCGTACACCTTGCGGTAGTCATGACCGCCGCGCTTCAGACCCCAAATTTCATCGTCACTCAGGTGAGCAACCATCTCTTTGGTCTGCGGGGTCTTACCGAAGAAGTGCTCGCGCACAAATCCACCGGACTCGGCCTTGTACGTCTGGTAATCGCCGTCCACCGTGTTGTTCATAATGTCCACGAGCGCGCCGTCGTCGTCCTTGGCAAGGAGGCCATCCCACTCGCGGCCCCAGAGAACCTTGATAACGTTCCAGCCTGCGCCGCGGAAGAATGCTTCCAGTTCCTGGACAATCTTGCCGTTGCCTCGAACCGGCCCATCCAAGCGTTGGAGGTTGCAGTTGATAACGAAATTGAGGTTATCGAGCTTGTCGTTAGCCGCCAGCTGCAGCAAACCACGTGATTCCGGTTCGTCCATTTCGCCGTCGCCCAAGAATGCCCACACCTGCTGGTCAGAGGTGTCCTTGATGCCGCGGTTGTGCAGATAGCGGTTGGACTGCGCCTGGTAGATCGCGTTCATGGGGCCAATACCCATGGAAACGGTGGGGAATTCCCAGAACTCAGGCATCAACCGGGGGTGCGGGTAGGAGGAAAGTGCGTGGCCTTCCTTGGACTTTTCCTGCCGGAATCCGTCCAGGTCCTCCTCCGTGAGCCGTCCTTCCAAGAAAGCGCGGGAATACATTCCGGGAGAAGCATGGCCCTGGAAGAAAACCTGATCTCCACCGCCGGGGTGATTCTTACCGCGGAAGAAGTGATTGAAGCCAACCTCGTACAGGGTGGCAGCCCCCGCATAGGTGGAAATGTGACCGCCAACGCCAATGTCAGGCCGCTGCGCGCGGTGCACCATGATGGCAGCATTCCAGCGCAGCCAGGCGCGGTACTTACGCTCAATTTCTTCATCCCCGGGGAACTCAGGTTCCTGATCGGAGGGGATAGTGTTCACATAATCAGTGGTGGTCACCATCGGCACGCCAACGGACTGCGCCCCGGCACGCTGCAGCAAGGACCGCATCACGAAGGCTGCACGAGCCGTCCCCTGAGCCTTAATCAGCTCATCCAACGACTCCAACCACTCAGCGGTCTCACTCGGATCACTGTCAGGAAGCTGATTCGCCAACCCCGACAAAATACCCGAATCAAAATCTCCAACAGCCACAGCAAGCCTTTCCTAGCAACGTCCAATGTGCGTCGTGGAATTAGCCAAAGACGCTCCGTACTTACTGTAGTCCGCCTAGGCGGGTCTCGAGTAGTCGGCGAATCCATGCGGTATGTTGAGCCGGGCTATAAGCTAAAGATGTAAGTAAGGGCTAGCTGTCACCAAGAAGTTATCTCTCATCTCTGGGCAGTACCTTGAACGGAAACGTTCTAGGGTGTTGGCTGGTACGAAGACGCAGTGCTGGCTAGGTACAGCGGAAGAAATGGCGGATTTCGCCGTGAGCAGGAGGATTGACGTGAGCGAGGCCGACGCCGGCACAGTAGTAAATGTGGCGGGCAAATTGGGTTTCAAGCAGGGGGATCTAATTAAGGAGTTCGGCTACGACGATGACGTTGATTTCGATCTTCGCGACAGCATTGAGGACTTAATTGGTTCAGAAATGCTGGACGAAGACGATCACGACGTAGTTGATTCCGTCCTCTTGTGGTGGCGGGCCGACGACGGCGATCTGGTGGACGCCTTGGTGGATTCCCTCACTACGTTGGAGGATGGCGCCGTGGTATGGGTCCTGACACCCAAGTCCGGCCGCGAAGGTTACGTTCCGCCTGCCGATATCCAAGATGCTGCGCCCACGGCTGGGCTGCATTCAACCACCTCCGTTGCCGTGAGCAACGATTGGGCAGCTACCCGTTTGGTTCCCCGGAAAAAGAAGTGACGACTACCTCCGCCGCGGTTCCTGAGTGGGCGCTGCGGGGGTTGCCCTCTGTCGGGGACCCGGCGCCGGATTTTGCGTTGGACAATCAGTACGGCCAGCCGGTGACTCTCTCAGCCCTGCGCGGTGGCCCTGTACTCGTGGTCTTTTATCCGTTCGCTTTCTCGCCCATCTGCAGCAGCGAATTGGGTCAGTTGCGTGACGAGCTGCCATCTTTCCCTGCAGGAACACGGATTCTGGCTGTATCTGTGGACAGCAAGTACAGCTTGCGCTCCTATGCGGCGGCCCAGGAACTTCCCTTTGACCTGCTGGCGGATTTTTGGCCGCACGGGGACGTCGCCCGGAGCTACGGCATATTGGATCTTGAGCGCGGCACAGCCAGGCGTGCCACCTTTGTTCTCGATCAGGCTGGAGTAGTGCGGGACGTGATTGCCGCAGAATCTGGCACTGCGCGCCCTCTGGCCGCCTACCATGACGCATTGGCGCAGCTATGACACGGCCAGGGCCCCTTGGGCTGACGGGGTTTCCACGACACGGGGCAGCAGCTGGCCTGGCCCCGCTGGGAGCCGCCGAGCGCGAAGAACTCGCTGCCGCCGTCGAACTTTTGGCTGGAAAGCGCCTGGCCATTCTCACTGGGGCCGGTCTCAGCACAGATTCTGGAATTCCGGACTATCGGGGCCCATCCGCCGTGCCACGCTCTCCCATGACGTATCAGCAGTTTGTGGGCGATGCCGCGCTGCGCCAGCGGTACTGGGCCCGTAACCAACTGGGATGGAAGCAATTGCGGCGAGCTTCACCAAATGCCGGGCACCATGCCGTGGCGCGCCTTGAGCGAAGCGCTCTGACGGCCGGCGTGATTACGCAAAATGTTGATCGGCTGCATCAGGAGGCCGGATCAGAAAACGTGGTTGACCTGCATGGGCGGTTTGACCAGGTGGTGTGTTTGCAGTGCAAATCCGTCTTTTCGCGGGAGCACATTGCGGCTCGGTTGGCGGACGCAAATCCGGCCTTCGCCGAACGCGCGGCAGCTTTGGGCCCCATTGACCAGGGCCCTGACGCGGATGCTGATCTGGAGTCGGCAGAACTCATTGCAGACTTCATTGTTAGCGGCTGCGAAGTCTGTGGCGGCATGCTGAAACCGGATTTCGTCTTCTTCGGGGAAAATGTACCGGCGTACAGGGTGCAGCGCGCGTTTGCCATCCAGAATGATGCTGACGCTCTAGTGGTGGCTGGCTCCTCATTGACGGTGATGAGCGGGCTGCGATTCCCTCGCGAAATGGTGCGGCGCGGGCTTCCTGTAGTGCTGATCAACCGGGGTGAAACCCGCGGCGATGCGTTGGCAACCCTCAAGCTGGATCTTGGTGTGAGTGAGGCGTTAACGCATCTGGCCGAGTCCCTTGCCCCGCACAACACAACAGCTGACGCAGCTCACAGTGCGCTCAGTTCGCCAGAATCGTGATTCATCCGGTAAAGTAATCTCTCGTTGCTGAGGGCGGAAATGCTCCTTGGAGACGAAGGGGCCTTTAGCTCAGCTGGTAGAGCGCCACGTTTACA
>JABBNV010000350.1 GCA_019352125.1 Acidobacteriota bacterium
AGACGGTGACACCGGGAACGATATGATCCTCCATCGGCCAACCACAGCGCGCCACTGCATCATCGGGGCGCTTTCGGCCGCTAGAAACGTCGTCGGCACTCACGCTGTCACGACCGCGGAGCCGACGTGACTCGCGAATTCCCAATTGTGGGCCAGTCGCGGCCAAAAAACTAGAGCCCCATCCGGGAAGGAAATTCCGAAAGGCCTCGAAGTAATGCCAGCACTGCTGCCGCGCCTGCACCTCTGCGGCCGTGAGCTCCCGCACGTCCAAAACGTCACGGTGCTGGTCTGCTAGAAGCAGCATTACCTCGCCCGAGATAGGCATCCGCACGGCAGTCCCATTGTCCCTTGTAAGACTGGCACCAGTTTGCTCCGTGTAGCTGCGGACCGCGCTGGCTTGGCCTTCCACGGAAAGATCCGCGTCCTCGGCCACCCCGCCGACCCGCATGACTAATGTGCTTGCCTGACGCTCGTCCGTCGGGGAAATGATCGCATCGGCTCCCGCCGCTGCGATAAGTGAGCCGTCACCACTGCCGTCCACGAAGGCCCGACCGCGGATCCGGATACGACCGCCCCGGTGCGCAACCTCAACCTCGTCGATCAAACCGTCCCGCGTCGCCGCGGAGACCAGACTGCTGTGCAGGAATAGTGTCACTCCCGCTTCGGCTACCAGCTCATCAAAGGCGGTCTTAGTGGTCTCCAGATCCAACAAGACCACGGTGTTTCCCGAACCGCTGAAGGTCTCGGTTCGGTAGATGTTGCGCTGGTGCAACTTGTCGAGCAGTTTCTGGCCAATGCCCTGAACAACTTGGGTCTTAGTCTGATCGAAAAAGCCACAGTGTGTGAGGACAGAACTCGCCGTCGCCGCACCACCCAAGAACCCATATTGCTCGATGAGGCAGACGGCTGAACCACACTGGGCTGCCCCGATGGCCGCTGCTACTCCAGCAGCTCCACCACCGACGACCACGACGTCGAAGTTCTGCGTTTCGTTTGGTTCGCTCATTGTAGCCAGGAGTGCCTGTTCTGTTTCGGTAGGTATAAGCGTGCGAATTGTTTCGGTTCATCGCAGTCTCCATGGTGTCCCAGATCACAACATGCCGCAAATGCCTATATGGCTTCCGAGTCATGCCTGCTAGGTATAGCCTTGAATGTGTGGACCTACGACGCCTGAACTACTTTGCGACCGTGGCCGAGCTGGGATCAGTAACTAAAGCAGCTGCGGCTCTGCATATGACCCAGCCATCGCTCAGCCGCCAAATCGCCGACTTGGAGAGGGAACTCGGATACAAACTCTTCACCCGAAGCGCCCAAGGCGCAGAACTAACCCCTGCAGGCGCTGGCCTGCATATCCACCTGGACGGTCTTTTCACACAAGTGGCAGTGATCCCCGAGATCCTTCGGACGGCTAGTCAGCGCAAAGAACTAGTACGCATAGGCCTTCCACCTGGGATACCCCACCCCTGGTTCCTGGCCGTCCTTCGGGAATCGCAGGAACGCGTTCCACTAGCTGATATTTCACTTCACGAAGCCAGCAGCGACGAGCAACGGCAGATGCTGCGCCACGGACTCCTAGACCTTGGGCTGCTACACCTCGATCCACCGGAACTTCAATCCATACGCGTACTCTCACAGAAGATGGGCGTCGCCGTCACCGAGGATTCAGTTCTGGCCCGGCTGCCGTTTGTCCGATTCTCTGACCTGGCCGGCCTAAGGGTAATGGCACATGCCTCTGGGGAAATCGCCAGCGAAGAATCCAGACTTCGGTCTGCCTCCGCATCAGCGGGCGTGACCACCGACTGGATCTTCCGGCGATTTTCCCAGCACAGCGAACTCATTGCCACCAGCTCCAAGGTGGATGCCGCACTCATGACGGAAGCCTCCGCTCTGCGACACCTGCCGGGCTGGACTTGGATCGAGGTCAAGGAATCGGACGCTGCAGGTCAGCATCTGAGCGTCGAGACCTGGGCAGCCTGGAACACTGGGGCCCGCCCCCACGTGCGGCAGTTGGCCCAGATTCTCCAGAAAACGCAAAAACGCGTACACAAGGAGGGCAAATGACCTACAAGCACAACCCCGATGGTGCGGCCGAAGCAGACCCTTCCTCCGTCATCCTGATCGGCCCTACAGGGGTAGGAAAAACTGCTGTTGGGTCCGCTTTAGCGCGACTCCTAGGCTGCCCTTTCATCGACAGCGACCACGTCATCTCACTACGACACGGCCCAGTTTCCAACTTGTATGCCGTTAACGGAGAAGCAGCCTTCCGCCGGACCGAGGCAGAAACCATCGCAAGCCTGGTAGGCAGCGAGCCAAGACCATTCATTCTTTCACTAGGCGGCGGCGCCGTTACCGACCCCGGTACCTGCGAACTACTGCGAGGACTAATGGTCGTCTGGCTCGACACCGATCTGAAAAGCGTGCTTCCACGACTTCAAGCCCAGGCACATCGTCCGCTCTTCGCCGGGGACCTGGCCGGACGGTGGCAGCGGAACGCGGATGCTAGAAACGGCCTCTACGCACA
>JABBNV010000351.1:0-908 GCA_019352125.1 Acidobacteriota bacterium
GCAACCACACCCAGGGGTACATTGATCTGGCGTAAGCGCAGGCCATTGGGCAGCGTCTGCCCGCGCACCACCGACCCAACTGGGTCCGGCAACGTGGCCAGATTCTCCAACGCTGCAGACAGCGCAGCTACCCGCTCCGTGGTGAGCGTCAGGCGGTCCAGCATGGAGCCGGAAATTCCGTTGTCCCGTGCCTGCTGCACATCCACAGCGTTGGCATCAAGGATGGCACCTTCGTGTTCAGTGAGCGCCGCGGCAATAGCCAGCAGTGCTTGATCCTTCAGCGCACGGTTGGCACGGGCCAGCTCGCGCGACGCAGTTTTGGCCCTGTCAGCGATGGCGTGGACAGCGGTTTCAACATCCGCGGGCGCAAGTACCTCAGTCATCCCTCAAGTTTAGTGCCCCGCACCACCCTCCCCTGAAACCCGAGTGCAGATCTGGACGCTAAAAGACGCTTTTGGCGTCCAAATCTGCGCCCGGGTGGGGAGGAAAAGGGGTTAGATGACTACTAGGTCATCCACATGAACGACTTCACGCTGGTACTCTGTCCCCAGTTCGGCCGCTAGGTCTCGCGTACTGCGCCCCAGCATCAAGGGCAATTCCGCCGAGCTGTAATTCACGAGTCCGCGCGCCACCACGTCCCCGCGAAGGTCAGTGAGTTCCACAGCATCCCCCGCCTCAAAGACACCTTGAACGGCGGTGATGCCAGCGGGAAGCAGTGATTTGTGCCGATCCCGCACGGCTGCCACGGCGCCGTCATCCAGAACCAGCTGGCCGCGTACATCTGCCAAGTGGGCCAGCCACAGCATACGCACAGGGAGCCGCCCGCCCGTGACCGCAAACAGCGTTCCCACATCTGAGCCGGCCAGGGCCGCGGCTGCGTGGACCGCAGAGGTGACCAGGGCAGGAAT
>JABBNV010000351.1:918-2515 GCA_019352125.1 Acidobacteriota bacterium
ATACCGTTGCTAGCCGCAGTTGTTGCAGCTGAAATCTTCGTCGCCATACCCCCGGTGCCGACGCCCGCAGCTCCTGTGGAGCCGACGGTCACGTTGTCCAGGTCCCGGCTGTGACCGATGCTGGGCAATCGCACGCCGCCCTGCCCGGGCGGTGCCGAATACACGGCGTCCACATCGGAAAGCAGCACCATCGCGTCGGCCTTGACCAGGTGGGCCACCATAGCGGCCAGCCTGTCATTGTCACCGAAGCGGATTTCGTGCGTGGCCACCGTGTCATTTTCGTTCACAATGGGCAACACGCCCAATTTCAGAAGGCGCTCGAGGGCACGGTGAGCATTGGCGTGCCCTGTACGCCGAATCAGATCGTCTGCGGTCAGCAGCACCTGGCTAACAGTGATCCCGTGGCTAGCGAAAGCGTCCGTGTATCCGGCCATCAGCAGACCCTGACCAACACTGGCTGCGGCCTGTTGAGTAGCCAGGTCCTTGGGCCGCCGGCTCAGCCCCAGAGGTGCAAGTCCTGCGGCAATGGCACCGGAAGACACCAGAATAATTTCGGTCCCTGCGCGCTGCCGTGCGGCCAGCACCGTACTGAGCTCCAGCACCGCTGCGGAGCTAATGCCACCGCCGACGCTGGTCAGCGAGGAGGAACCAACCTTGATGACTAGGCGGCGCGCCGTTGCCAGCGCAGCCCGGCCGCTATTCGTCGTCGCCATTTTCAGCGTCACTCGTGGCATCATGGCCATGGGTCTCGGCGGTTGGCTGACTCGCACGACGGCGGTTGGTTGACTCTGTCCAAATGCCAGCCTTGCGCTCGGCTTCAAGTTCGGCACGGGCTGCAGCCTTGGCGTCGCGGCGTTCCTGTTGCTCTTCACGCTTTTGCGAACGTGTGGGCCGATCGCCAATGTCCGCCACGCGAATATCCGTCCCGCGCGGGGTGGCCAAGAGCTCCGCACCCGCCATCATGGTGGGCTCCCAGTCAAAGATCATGCCGTCGCCCTCACCGATGACCACCATGTCGCCCGGCTTGGCACCGGCCTTGAAGAGTTCGTTCTCAACGCCCAGCTTGGCCAAACGGTCAGCCAGATAGCCGATGGCTTCTTCATTGGTGAAGTCCGTTTGCATCAACCAGCGCTCAGGTTTTGCACCCAACACACGGTACAGCGGCTCAAGGTTCTTCTCTTCCTTGCGGATCTTGAAGCCGGCTTCGTTGACACCTCGAGGGCGCAATACTGGCGGCGCTATCGTGGGAGGTGCAGCGGCGATCGCGTTACGCGCCGCCATCACAATCTCACCCATCGCATAGCCAAGCTCTCGCAGTCCTTCGTGGCTCACAGCCGAGATTTCGAATACCTGATAGCCGCGACTTTCAAGATCTGCCCGCACAAAACCAGCCATATCTCGGCCGTCGGGAGTATCAATCTTGTTCAAGGCAATCAGTCTGGGACGCGCGTTCAAGGGAACCACTTCCCCGTCGGTTCCCGCGTAGCTCATGTCCACCGCGTATTTGTCCAGCTCAGCCTCGATGATGGCCAGATCGCTCAGGGGATCCCTGTCCGGCTCCAGCGCAGCACAGTCAAGGACGTGCACCAATGCAGCG
>JABBNV010000039.1 GCA_019352125.1 Acidobacteriota bacterium
CCTGGTCTTCGCATGTGCAGATCCGCAATTTGCGCGAAGATGTTGCGCGCCGCCCGCTGTGCGCTGACTGCCTTATAGAATGCGCTAGTTGGTTTCATCCACAGGAGCACCAGGATGGCAATCTCCACGAGTAGCAAAATAACGCCCAGCACCACGGTCAGACCATTCGAAGCGGTCTGCCCCATGCTGGTCAAGGTGCTAATAATGCCCAGACCGCCCAACACGGTGGCGGTGATCCGAGCCCAGTTGCGTCCCTTGAGGTTGAACCAAATCATCAGGGCCCAAACAATCAGGCTGATGATCAGAATAGTGACAAATAGCCCGACTACGAACCCCTTGGCAACGGCCGTTGCCTGAGAGAGCTGATGGGAGTCCAGGGTTGATGTGCCCCTGTTTCGCGCCATAGCCGAGTCCACTATGGTTCCGGCGCTTGCAATAGCCACTAGGGAGTTGATTGCCTGAATTAATGCAGCGGCAATCATCAGCCAGATGGCCAGTTTGTGAGTCTGAGGTCTAACGATTTCAGGTGCGAGTGAAGGGGTCATCCTCACACGCTATCGCGATCAACCGAAGTTTTCATCCATTCTGCGGACGAATTCCCATTTCGTTTTCTTTGGTGTTGGCGGTGCTATCCCACCACGCCGTACAGGCGGTCTCCTGCATCGCCCAGCCCGGGCACAATGTAGGACTTTTCGTTCAGCTTTTCGTCAATGGAGGCCAGCACCACAGTGACGTTCGTGCCATCCAACTCTGCGCGCAGTGTGTCCAGGCCCTCCGGCGCCGCCAGCAAGCAGATGCAGGTAATGTCCGCAGCACCGCGGGCGAAGAGAAACTTGATGGCTTCGCGCAGGGTTCCGCCCGTCGCCAGCATCGGGTCCAGCACAAACACCTGGCGCCCTGTCAGGTCATCCGGGAGACGCTCCGCATAGGTGATCGCTTCCAGAGTTTCCTCGTTCCGCGCCATGCCCAGAAAGCCCACCTCCGCCGTCGGCAGTAAGCGTGTCATGCCCTCCAACATACCCAGGCCAGCGCGCAAAATAGGAACTACCAACGGCGTCGGCTTGACCAAGCCGGTACCCACTGCGGGAGTTACCGGAGTCTCAATGTTGACCGGCTCAACCCGAACTTCACGGGTGGCCTCGTAGGCCAACAGGGTAACCAACTCCTCCGTCAGCTGCCGGAACACCGGGCTGGGGGTATTCTTGTCCCGCAAGACGGTGAGTTTGTGGGCAACTAGCGGATGATCCGCAACAATGACGCGCATATGTAAAAAGCTACCATTGAGCATGCCCATGCGCCCTGCAGAGTTCCCCACATCAGCACAGCATCATCAATGGATGGAGCTGGCGTTGGAACAAGCCGCGAGCGCACTGGCCACCGGAGACGTACCCATTGGTGCCGTCGTCGTAGGCCCGGACGGAACTGTTCTTGGGCTGGGCCACAACGAGCGCGAAGCGCACCAGGACCCCACTGCGCACGCGGAAGTCGTAGCCATTCGTGCCGCAGCAGCCACCCTGGGCAGTTGGCGGTTGGCCGGCTGTACGTTGATAGTCACTCTGGAACCGTGTGCCATGTGCGCCGGCGCCATAGTGCTGGCACGGATCGCCCGCGTCGTCTTTGGCGCCTGGGATGAAAAGGCTGGGGCCGCCGGGAGTGTGTTCGATGTACTCCGCGAGCGCAGGCTCAATCACTGGGTGGAAGTATTCCCCAGTGTTTTGGAATCCCGGAGCTCTCGTCTGCTGAAGGACTTCTTCGCTACCCACCGCTAAGCGCACCGATGTGACGGAGCACAGCCGACGCCTCCTCAGGCTGCGCACGTTTTGGGGATGGGCCCGTACCTAAAGTAAAGTGTCCGGAGTTGGTGACGTGTCCGAGCGGCCGAAGGTGCAACACTCGAAATGTTGTTTGGTGTAAAAGCCAACGTGGGTTCAAATCCCACCGTCACCGCCACTGATCGAGACCCCTGCTTCCCTTTGTTGATAAGGAAAGCGGGGGTTTTGTTTTGCTCAGATTTCGGTGCCTGCCCACAGGTAGCGTTCAGTGGAGGAACCCCCGTTGTATTATGGCTGATCGTCTGGAATCGGGCCGACGCGCTCAGGAAAGCTCAGGGAAGAGGATCATCGATGGGCTTTGACACGCTGGCCCTGATCGCCGTCGTTGGTCTTGCTGGCCCATTATTGGCGCTGAACAGCAGGTGGCGGATGCCCGTGGTGTTGGGGGAGTTGGCTGCCGGTATTCTCCTGGGTAAGTCCGGGCTCCATGTGTTGCACAGTGCGGATCCAACATTCACGCTGCTGGGCCAGGTGGGCTTTGCGCTGATGATGTTCGTGGCCGGTTCGCATGTACCGATGCGGGATGCCAAGCTGCGTTCGGTGTTGGGCGTGGGTGGCCGTCAAGCCGGGCTCGCTGCCCTAGTTGCTGTCGGCGTCGGCTGGGGCATCGCCGCCCTCTTCGGCACTGGGCACGCTCCGCTGTATGTGGTGCTGCTGGCATCTTCAAGTGCCGCGTTAGTACTGCCCATCGTCACGTCCCTGCGTCTAAGGGGACCCAATGTTCTGGCGATGACCGCACAGGTGGCGCTTGCTGATATTGCCTGCATTATTGCTCTGCCCTTGGCCATCGATCCCCCCAATGCCGGCCGCGCCGCCATTGGGGCCCTGGCCGTTGGCGCTGCGGCCGTGGTGCTGTTTCTGATTCTCAAGCGCCTGGAAACGACGGGAGTTCGACGGCGGCTGCATCGCCTTTCCGAGGAGCGAAAGTTCGCCTTGGAGTTGCGGATCCAGCTCAGCATTCTGTTTTTACTTGCCGCAGTGGCCATCGCCGGGCACGTCTCGGTCATGTTGGCTGGCTTCAGTTTTGGGCTGGCGGTGGCTGCCGTCGGTGAGCCACGGCGGCTGGCCCATCAGCTTTTTGCCATCAACGATGGGTTTCTGGGCCCCTTGTTCTACATCTGGCTCGGCTCATCGCTGGACGTTCTCCAGCTGGGCCAGCATCCCGCCATGGTGCTACTGGGCATTGCACTCGGGTTTGGCACCGTTGTAGTCCACGCGGTGAACCGAGTTCTTGGCCAGCCGCTTTCGCTGGCTGTCCTCAGCTGCGCGCAACTGGGCGTCCCAGTGGCGGCGGCCGCGGTGGGCAGTACCTCGGGGGTCCTCTTGCCCGGCGAGGCCAGCGCACTGATCCTTGGCGCACTCATCAGTATCGGCTGTTCCGTAGCTGCCGGATCGCGCGCTGCCGGGGCACAAAGTGGCTCCGGGCCAGGCAAACCTCGGCCGCGAGCTCGGACGGGCATCGTGGCGAAATGGTGGCCCAAAAGTACCGGGTAAACTGGCAATGTTGCTCCGTGCGGAGTCAGCACCCACCCCACGTCCCCATGATTCGATTGGCAGAGGAAAAGAGCTCATGGCACACCGCTCGCCCTTCCGGATCTTGCGATCCGTGGCTATGGGCGGGAGTGTGCTGGGCTTGGGGATCAGCGCGCACGTTGCCGCAGGTGGCTCCCTCGCCGCACCGCTGATCATGATAGCCCTAGCTGCTGTCACCATGGCCACCGCTACCGTCCTGACGGTGCGTCGCCTCAACGTAGCCGTTTTGCTGGCAACATTGCTCGGCAGCCAATGGTTGATACACACCGTTCTGGAGGCAGCTTCTACCTCGGGAACGGCTTCTGCCGGGGCCATAAACACCGCTGGCCAAGCGATGCACGGCATGACGATGGACCTTCACGGCGCCATGCCGCTCCCCAGCACGTCCATGCACAGCATGGCGGATCACCCCTGGATGACTGTTGCCCACGTCGCTGCCGCTATTGTCTCCGCCCTCATGATGGCCAAGGGGGAGGCCGCCCTGTGGATGCTCGCAACGTGGCTACGCCCGCTGCTAGCCCTGCCCGACGTCGTCGTCCTTGAGTCGCCTACCCGGCGAGTGCTCAGCCAGCGCGTTGCTTCGTCGAGAGCACCTTGGCGAAACCTGCGCACCCACAAGGACCGTGGGCCGCCGTCTGTACTGGTACCGATTTTCTGAATATCCCCCGTCAGTCATGGATGGGGGCAACCTCGGCACCGAAAAGGTGCACCCATGGAAGGCATTTTCAGTGAAGTTTCCAGCCAGAACAGCTCTCAAAACCACGCTCATTTCAGGTACCACCATTGGGTTGATGACCCTCGGCCTCGCTGCCGCATCCGCCCACGTTGAAGCAACCCCGGATACGTCGGCCGCCAACTCCTACGCTTTGGTGACGTTCAATATTCCGCACGGTTGCAACGACTCGCCCACTACCAAAATGACCATCAATCTGCCGCAGGAGATCACCACGGTAATGCCGACGGTGAACCCCAACTGGACCATTTCTGAGACGACGGAAAAATTGGCCACACCACAAAAGTTGCCCAACGGCAGCGAGGTGACAGAGCGCACCAGCCAAATTATCTATACGGCCAAAACGCCTCTGGACCCGCACCAACGGGACACCTTTGTGCTCTCGGTGCAGTTGCCGGATGCCGCTGGCAAGACTATCTATTTCCCCACGTTGCAGACCTGCACCGTGGGGCAAACTGACTGGAAGGACATCCCCGCGGCTGGGGCAAACGAGGATTCGGTGAAGTCCCCGGCTCCATCCGTTAAGATCACGGCCGCAGATTCAACTACTTCTTCCCATGACTCGCATGCTGCGGATACGTCCTCGGCAAGTGAAGCCAGCCAGCACGACGGCGGTTCGCAGGTTCCGGGGTGGATCGGCTTCGCTGCCGGAATTGTTGGGCTGATTCTGGGATCCGTGGCCTTGGTCAGGACTAGGAAGAAGCCTTCGAGTAACTAGCAAGGGTGGGGCGGCACTAGCGTTGCGGACATTACGATCTGGACACTAGTGCCGCCGCGCACCGCAAGGGAATTGACGCGGGGTGTCACTCCCAGCAAAGTTAAGGCATGAAGAACTCTGAGAGTGGCCCGCGGACTTCACATCCTGCCAGCAGTAACACTGCCCGCCGTGCCCAGCGAGCGACGGTTTCGCTGCGCACCGCGGGGATTGCCCTCTTGGCCACAGGCGCGGTTATGGCGTTGAGCGCGTGCGGCGCCGCCAGCAGCCCGTCCAGCTCGTCGGCACAGGCAAGCACATCAGGGTCCAGCAGTAGCGCGTCGCAGAGTAGCTCCGCCAGCGCCTCGAGCACAGGGTCTGCCACTGCAACGTCCTCCAGTGCTGCCGCGCAGCCCGGCATTTGTACAGCAGCCATGCTCAGTGGCGAAGCCACCTCACCGCAGGGCTCCGGGGCCGGCCAAACGTACTTTAACCTCACCGTCACCAACACCAGCTCCGCACCCTGCATTTTGGACGGCTACCCGGGTGTATCTCTGGTGGGTAACGGCAACGGGACTCAGCAAGGCGCCCCCGCAGACAGGGACGCATCGCTGCCCTCAAGCGGACCCATCACGCTGGCCCCTGCAGCCAAAGCAACAGCCCGGCTGCAGTACTCACAAGCGGGCAATTACCAAGGTTGCACCGTGGTGCAAGCCGACGGTATTCGCGTCTACCCGCCGAGCGCCACGGATGCGCTATACATTGCGCATCCACTCAACGCCTGCAGCGAAACGGGGATTGTGTTGATGCACATCGGCGCGTTTGCCGCCGGGTAAACGTCTCACTGCTAGCCGGGAATACTGCCGTCAGCTCGGCACTAGAGCAGCGTGAGTGTGTTCAGATCCAGAGGCTCTTTGCGACTGCGGGGACCATTCCTCAGGTAATGCAACCGGTAGGCAGCAACCGCAAAAACCAGTGCACTGAGCGCCTGCATGCCCCCGCCCAGGACTGGCGCGTTACCCACTATGGCAACTATGGCTGCGAGCGCAGAGGCCACCCCCGCCGTCATGATGACGCGCCCACGTTCCAAATAGCCATAGACAGCTATGCCCAGACCCAATAGCAGCCAACCCCCGCATCCGCGCAAGGGCTCTATCGCGCCGCCAAAAAGTGCACCAAATTCGAGGCAGCAGAGGGTATAGAGGTACGCCGAAGCTGAGGAACGAAGCGCCGGTGGGTTCCGGATGAACCAGACCCCGCACACCACGCAGAGCAGCACGCTCCCCACTATGTAAGCCATGGCCACCGCCGTGGCATCGGAGCGTGTGGCGATGTCTACTGCCGCACCGGAAAGAAAGATGACGGCCAGGCACAGCATGGGAACCCAATTGTTCCCAAGATGTCGCGAGCCCAACGCCACTCCCCCTGCATAGAATTTCGACCACTATCGTTGCTCTAATAGTACGGTTCCCACCCGACACAGGCGTGCGCCACATCGGGTACTGCCAATAGAGGAATGTCCGCCTCGTGCGGCATGATGGCAAGGTGGCATCAACTAGCTCTACCGTGCCTACAGGTTCGGCGCTCCCAGCGTTCTCGCAGGCCTCCCGCGAATGGTTCACGGGAGCCTTTTCCGCGCCCACTCCGGCTCAAGAGGGAGCCTGGGACGCCATTGCCTCCGGCGCTCACTCCCTGGTTATTGCCCCCACCGGTAGCGGTAAAACTCTGGCCGCATTCCTCTGGGCGCTGGATCAACTGATTGCCCACCGGGATAGCGCCGCACAACACGCCACCACGGTGCTCTACATCTCCCCGCTCAAGGCCTTGGGCGTGGACGTGGAACGTAATCTCCGGGCACCTCTGGTGGGGATCACACAAACTGCCAAGCGTTTGGGATTGGCCACACCTGACGTCACCGTGGGCGTGCGCAGCGGGGATACACCTGCTGCGGCTCGCCGGGCTCTGCTGACGCACCCACCAGACATCCTGATCACCACGCCGGAATCCCTGTACTTGATGCTCACCTCCAAGGCTCGCGAAACTCTGGCACACGTCACTACCGTGATTGTGGATGAGGTTCACGCGGTGGCCGGAACAAAACGAGGGGCACATTTGGCGCTCTCGTTGGAGCGACTGGATGCATTGCTGGATCGCCCTGCACAACGTATTGGTCTCTCCGCAACGGTGGATCCCCCCGAAACAGTGGCACGGTTTCTCGCTGGTGAGGCCCCCGTGCAGATCGTGGCTCCGGAGGCACGGAAAACGTGGGACCTCACCGTTACTGTCCCCGTGGAGGACATGACCGCGCTGCCCGCGGCTGCGGGAGCGCATGACCTTGGCCCTGCTTCCGGGCTGGCCCCCAACGCATCTATTTGGCCGCATGTGGAGGAGAAGATTGTTGACCATGTGCTGGCCAATCAGTCCACCATAGTGTTCGCCAACTCCCGGCGGCTGGCAGAGCGGCTAACGGGCCGGCTCAATGAGATCTACTCGGAACGCATCGCTGCAGTAGAAACATGGAACTTGCGGCCGACGGCGGATGCCTCACCATCCACGTCATCGGCACCGCCGGCACTATCACCGCCTGCCCCGGCAGCACCACCGGCACAAATCATGGCTCAGGCAGGCACCAGCGCCGGGGCGGACCCAGTGTTGGCGAAGGCACACCATGGTTCCGTATCCAAGGAGGCCCGAGCCCAGATTGAGGATGATCTGAAATCCGGGCGGCTACGGTGCGTGGTGGCCACCTCCAGCCTGGAGCTCGGCATTGATATGGGTGCGGTGGATCTGGTGATCCAGGTGGAGTCTCCGCCCTCCGTAGCCAGCGGACTGCAACGCGTGGGTAGAGCCGGGCACCAGGTGGGTGAAGTGTCCGCCGGAATCTTGTTTCCCAAACACCGGGCGGATCTACTGCACTCCGCACTGACGGTTGAACGCATGCTGGTCGGGGCCATTGAGCCGCTGCGCATACCCACCAATCCGCTGGACATTTTGGCTCAACAAACAGTGGCCGCAACGGCGCTGGGCAGCCTGGATGTGGAGGAGTGGTTCAGCACGGTGCGCCGCAGCGCCCCTTTCAGCACACTGCCGCGTTCAGCCTTCGACGCCACCTTGGATTTGCTGGCTGGGCGGTATCCGTCGGACGAATTTGCAGAGCTACGCCCCCGCATTATTTGGGACAGGAACCAGGGCACCATCACGGGCCGCCCAGGTGCCCAGCGTCTGGCCGTTACCTCTGGCGGCACCATTCCGGACAGGGGCCTCTTTGGCGTCTACATTGTGGGGTCGGAGGCCGCTACCGCGCCCGGAGCGCAAGCCAAGGGTGGCCGGCGCGTAGGCGAACTCGATGAAGAAATGGTGTACGAATCTCGCGTTGGTGATGTTTTTGCGTTGGGCGCCACCAGCTGGAAAATTGAGGACATCACCCATGACCGAGTCCTGGTCTCCCCCGCTTTTGGCCAACCCGGCAAGCTACCGTTCTGGAGGGGGGATTCTCAAGGCCGCCCCGTGGAATTGGGCCGCGCCCTGGGCACCTACATCCGCGAGTTGGCCAATGCCGATCATGATGCGGCCGTTGCCCGCTGCACCGCTGCCGGGTTGGATGCATTCGCCGCCAACAACCTCCTGACGTATCTTGACGAACAGCGCCAAGCCACCGCCGTCGTCCCCGACGATCGAACATTATTGGTGGAGCGCTTTCATGACGAATTGGGCGATTGGCGTGTAGTGCTGCACAGCCCGTTTGGCATGCCTGTCCATGCGCCGTGGGCGCTGGCCGTCGCCGCACGACTGCACGAAAAGTACGGGCTGGACGGTTCCGCCATGGCCTCCGACGACGGCATTGTGCTGCGCGTTCCCCTGATGGATGATGAACCTCCCGGAGAGGAGCTCTTCCTCTTTGAGGCTGAGGAGCTGGAGCGCATTGTCACGGCGGACGTGGGCGGATCAGCCCTCTTCGCCGCGCGCTTTCGAGAATGCGCAGCCCGGGCTCTACTGCTGCCCCGCCAGAATCCAGGCAAACGCTCACCCCTCTGGCAACAGCGCCAGCGGTCCGCGCAATTGCTGGATGTAGCACGGAAATTCCCCCAGTTTCCCATCGTGTTGGAGACCGTTCGGGAGTGTTTGCAGGATGTCTATGACCTACCCGCGCTCAAGAGCATAGCCACGTCTCTGGCCACACGGGAGATCCGCATGGTATCCACTACTACTGCACAGCCTTCACCATTTGCCAGGTCCCTATTGTTCGGTTACGTTGCCGCATTCCTCTACGAGGGAGACTCTCCTCTCGCGGAACGCCGCGCCGCCGCACTGTCCCTTGACCCGACGCTGCTCAATGAGCTGCTGGGCCGCGCCGAATTGCGCGAACTGCTGGACCCCTCCGTCATCGCCGCCATTGAGCAGGAGCTGCAGCGCCTTGCCCCGGACCGCAAGGCACGCGGGCTGGAAGGAGTTGCAGACTTGTTGCGCCTGCTGGGCCCCGTCACCGCCGCCGAAGTTGCCGCACGGTTGGAAACTGATGAGGCGGCGTCACCCGGAACCGTGCCACTCGAACACGCGTCACCGAGCACCGTCGAATCCACCGCCGCATCATTCTTGACCCAGCTGGTGAAAACCAATCGGGCGCTGAGCGTCAACATGGCGGGCGAAGCCCGGTTTGCGGCTGTTGAAGACGCTGCGCGATTGCGGGACGCACTGGGAATCCCGTTGCCCATGGGGGTGCCCATGGCGTTCATTGAACCCGTTGCGGACCCCTTGGGGGACCTGGTGGGGCGCTTTGCCCGCACGCACGGACCATTCACTGCCACTGATGTGGCCACGCGACTGGGTTTGGGGGTTGCCGTGGTGGGCAGCGTCTTGCGGCGGCTGGCCGGCGACGGACGCGTGGCGGAAGGCGAATTCCTCCCCCGAGAAGCCGCAACATCCGGGGCAACAGAGTGGTGCGACGTCACAGTGCTACGCCGGCTGCGCAGCAGATCCCTAGCAGCCCTGCGCGCGGATGTAGAACCGGTGGAAGCCGCGGCTTTCGGCCGTTTTCTGCCCAGCTGGCAACACGTGGGTGGCGGCACGCCCCTGCGCGGGTTGGACGGGGTGCTGAACGTTATTGACCAGCTGGCTGGCGTTCCGATTCCGGCATCTGCGTGGGAACCACTCGTACTGGCCAGCCGCGTGCGGGACTACCGTCCGGACATGCTGGACTCCTTGATGGCAGGCGGCGAAGTACTTGCCTCCGGCGCGGGCCCCTTACCTGGCAATGATGGCTGGGTTGCCCTGCACCTCACCGAAGCGGCACCCTTGACCGTGCGCCGCAGCACCTACACCGAGTCGCCAGTGCACGCCAGGCTCTTGGATTTGCTGGCCAACGGCGGCGCCTACTTCTTCCATCAGCTCCGCGAGAGCGGGGACGCAGAACCCCTCTCGGTCGAAGAGACTACTGCCACCCTGTGGGATTTGTTCTGGGCCGGGGTCATTGGCAATGATACCTATGCCCCCGTCCGGGCGTTACTAGCCGGAGGCCATACAACTCACCGGCAAGCACCCGCCCCACCCCGGTTGCGGTCTGGCCTGCGCGGCGCCGGCCGTTACCAGAGGCTGGGACGCCCGGGTCTGAGTGCTGCCCACCAGGAGCGTGCCGTGCCCGCCGTGGCCGTTGGCCGTTGGAGCGCCCTTCCGGAGCCGGAGGCTGACCCCACCATCAGGGCACATGCAACGGCGGAGCTGCTCTTGGACCGATACGGGGTGCTGACGCGTGGGTCCGTGGCCAGCGAGGATATACCCGGCGGTTTTGCCATGATGTACAAGGTACTGGCCCGGCTCGAAGAATCCGGAAAGACCCGGCGCGGATACTTCATTGAGCACCTGGGTGCAGCGCAATTTGCTGTTCCGGCCACCGTGGATCGACTCCGTTCATTCAGCACTGATGCCTTGGCTCC
The DNA here is from genome assembly GCA_019352125.1 of Acidobacteriota bacterium. Lineage (GTDB taxonomy): Bacteria > Actinomycetota > Actinomycetes > Actinomycetales > Micrococcaceae > JABBNV01. The sequence goes on from JABBNV010000039.1 coordinate 10,723, forward strand.
TGCCGCCCCCGAGGTGGTGGCACTTGCCGCAACGGATCCGGCCAATCCCTACGGTGCTGCACTCCCCTGGCCATCCCTGGACGTGGGCCACCGGCCTGGCCGCAAGGCCGGAGCCCTGGTGGTGCTGGTGGACGGCCGATTGACGCTGTACGTAGAACGTGGTGGAAAAACCGTCCTTGCATTCACGGAGGATGAAGCCGCCATTGCTGCCGCTGCCCGAGCCTTGGTTGCCGTGGTTGTTCGCGGCGCTGTGGACCGGCTAGCCATTGAAAAGGTCAACGGAGAGGCCATCCTGAACACGTCCTTGGCGGTGTCACTCCTTGAAGCCGGGGCCTACAGCACTCCGCGGGGGCTGCGAATCCGTCCCCACTAACACCACGACTAACAGGCCCGGGTCTCGGTCGGTAGGCTAGTGGAGTGATGAAACCCCCGCTACCCGTGCGTAATGGGGTCAATGCCACCCGTATGCGCATGCCCGAGGAAGGCCCGTGGGCCACGGCCATGGAGTACGTCTTGGACCGTTGGGGCCATGTGGACCCGCAGGGCATCATTGAACGTTTTGAGCGTGGCGAGGTTCAAGCATTGGGCGGTGTAGTGGTCACCCCGCAAACACCGCTGAATGAACACATGTTTATTTGGTACTACCGCGAGCTGCCGGTGGAAACCCGGCTGCCGGTAGAGCTTTCGGTGCTGCACCAGGATGATCAGTTGGTGGTGGTGGACAAGCCCCATTTCCTCCCCACCACACCGGGCGGCATGTACGTGGCCGAGTCCGCTCTGGTTCGGCTCCGCGTGGCGCTGGATCTCCCCGATCTGGTACCGATTCACCGGTTGGACCGGATGACCGCGGGCGTGCTGCTCTTTGCCGCAGATCCCACGACGAGGGGCAAATACCAATTGCTCTTTGAAAAACGCCAGGTTCGCAAAACCTACGAGGCGGTGGCTCCGTACAGGGCGGATCTTGAGCTGCCGGCAGTAGTGCGCAGCCGCATGATCAAGTCCCGCACCTATCTGTTGGCTCAGGAAGTGGCCGGCGAGCCCAATGCCGAAACGAGGATTGAACTTCTGCGGCACTCAGAAACGTCCGGGTTAGGCCACTACAAATTGGAGCCGCACACAGGCAAGACGCACCAGTTGCGAGTGCATATGGCATCGCTGGGCTTGGGCATCCTGAACGACCCGTTCTACCCCGCGCTGCTGGAGCAAGCGCCGGATGATTACAGCAAGCCTTTGCAGCTCTTGGCCCGGAGCATCGAATTTACGGATCCGCTCACAAGAGTCTCTGTCAGGTATGAAAGCTCACTGCGCTTGGCGGGTTATTCGGACGCTGAATCTGCGCCCGCGCCAAATGCATCCTGAAATATTTCCACCACGTCCTGGCCCAACAGGGCGAACTCCACCAGCTCAATTCCACTCTGCGGAACCGCGCGTCGGTAGTCGTTGACGGCTTCCACCGCTTCATCCGCCACCGTTTCCGCTGGCCAGCCGTAGATGCCAGCTCCCACGGCTGGAAACGCTATGGAATGGGCGCCCAGTTCTTCTGCCACCCGAAGCGAGTTGGTGAAGCAGGCCCGCAATAGGTCCGGATCATTTTCCCGGGCCAGCAAATTGGGCCCCACGGTGTGAATGATCCACCGTGCGCGGAGGTTGAAGCCCGGCGTTGCAACCGCCTGCCCCACAGGCAGACCCGACGGGTACGTGGACGTTCGCAACGCGTTACAGGCTCCCGCTAGTTCCGGCCCCGCTGCACCATGAATTGCGCCATCAACACCAGAACCACCCATGAGAGACGAGTTGGCGGCAGTCACCACGGCGTCGACTGCTCGCGTGGTGATGTCTGAGGACAATATGTGCACACGCATACCCCCAGTGTGCCACCGAACCCCGGAAGCCTGCTGAGAGACCTAGTTAACCGGAAGCCATTTGCCTTTGGCACGGCGCAGCACGTGCAGCGTTCCGGTGCTGGCTATCGCGTCCACGCTGTGACGCATATTGGCCGCAGCGTTGGCAGCGGCGTCGTTCTCATCCTGATAGGTGCTGGCATCCACCGTGAACCGCAGAGTAATCTGCGGAACCCCGCCCACAATGTCCAGCTGTTTGGCTTCCACCACATGAATGGATGCGAGCGTTTGCTCCGCAGTAGTCATCACTGCCTCCGGCGGATTTCCTGGCCGCAGCCCCAGGATCTTCAACGTTGCTCTAAAGGACGGCACTACTTCAATCCTTCTTGGTATGAGGCATGGATCTTTTCCCAGCTGGGGTAGAAATCATCCCACCAACGGGGCCAGTCGACTGCTTTGCCGGACAAAGATTCCTTCAAGTGGTCCAGGTGAACGTGCCAACTAGCCAGGCTCATCGAAGCCACCTCAGCTCAAACCGTAGGCTGCCATGCAAGGAATTCTCCGGCACGAGCATCCGCCCGGGAACACACTCGCGCACCTTGCCGTCCGCTAGCCATCCCACAGAGCCCAACGGGTACCTGGCCATGCCCTTATTGAGTGCGTCGTTGGGGTGTACCACCATCTGCCTCACCTTTCGTCGACTTCGAGGCTACCCAACCGCCGCTCGGAATATCAGCATTTCCCCTACTGTTGAGAGGATGTGAACGCCATGGCAAAAGGCCACCGTGCTGCTCACATAGAGCTTCAAGGAGAGATATGCCCGCGCAGAATACCCCGCAGCCCACTTCCGCCAGCACAGCTGTGCTGGAGCGATGGGCCCGCTTTAGAAAAAACCGAAATGCGGCGCTGGCTGCGGAGCACGGCTGGCTCACCTTAACCTCTTTTCAGTGGCTCCCCAGCGAGCCCGGCGCCCTTGATCTGGTACCTGGCTTGTGGTGGACCGATGTCAACGCAGCCTTCTTGCAGGCGTCCGACGACGATGGCCTCACCGTGGTTGCCTCCGGCGAGTCCGCTACGGGGTTGCTGAGCGCCAGCCTAGCCAACGAGGACTCGTTGATGTGGGTGCAACACAAGGACACGGTGGTGGAGCTGGCGGTCCGCGGGGACAGGTACGCCATCCGCACCCGGGACGAGACCTCCCCCGTCCTGCAGAATTTCAGCTCAGTGCCCACGTTTGATTACAACCCGGACGCCGTAGTCACCGGGACGTTTCATGCCTATAGTCAACCCAAGAAAGTCACCATCGGAACCTACCGGGATGATGTTCCCAGTGAGGTTGAGCTCATCGGCGAAGTAACCTTTGACCTGGCTGGTCAGCAGTATTCACTGGCCGCGGAGGGTGCCAAGTTGGGCGCGCTGACCCTCACGTTTCACGATGCCTCCAACGGCATCAGCACTGACAACTGGCGCAAGCTTGAGCTGGCGCGCCCCCGCCCGGACGGAACTGTGGTGGTGGATTTCAACCGCGCCATCAACTACCCCAGCGCATTCACACCGTTTGGTACGTGCCCCCAACCGGTAGCCGGAAACAGACTCGATGTACCCGTGGAAGCTGGCGAGAAGACTCCCAAGCAACCAGCTCGCTAGACGATGGCCGATATCCCCGTGATGGCACGGCCCACGATCAGCGTGTTGATTTCCGCAGAGCCCTCGTAGGTGTAAATCGCCTCCGCATCGGAGAAGATCTTCGCCATCTTGTAGTCAGTGACAATCCCGTTGCCACCCAACAAGGAGCGTCCCATGGCCACAGTCTCCCTCATTCTGGCTGTGGTGAATGCCTTGGCCAACGCCACCTGTTCCATCCGCAATTGGCCCGGGCCGCCGTCGGGCGCTGGCGTGTCCTGAATTCTTGCCAATTGCGCCATCATGCCCATCGACGCCACGGCGTTTCCCAACATCTGAACCAGCTGCTGTTGGACCAGCTGAAAGCTGGCTAGTGGGCGCCCAAACTGGAGGCGATCAAGGGTGTAAGCGCGGGCCACGTCGAACGCAGCCAGCTGCTGCCCCACAGCCTGCCATGCCACCATCAGTCGAGAGCCGCGGAGCAGGACATTGGTGTCAGCGAATTTGTTGATTCCGGAGAACCTGTCCGCCTCCGCAACACGAACGTTCTGCAGGCTGATGTCTGCGTTTTGCACGGTTCTCAGCGCAATTTTGTGCTCAATCTTGCTGCGCTGTACCCCCGGCAATCGCGTATCCAACACAAAGGCGCGGATCTCCTTGGTATCCGCGTCCTGCGCCCACATCAGCATGTAGTCGCAGAACGTGCCGTTGCCAATCCATCGCTTGGACCCGTTGAGAACCCACGCGTCCCCGTCTCTGCGCGCCGTGGTCTCCATGCCGCCGGCCACATCACTCCCGTGATTCGGCTCAGTCAGCGCAAACGCCCCGGTGATGCGCAACGCCATGGCGTCCGCCAGCAGCCGTTCCTTTTGATCTGTGCTGCCAAACAGGTGCAGTGACTCCACAAAAAGATCGTGGTGAACCATAAAGAAGGTAGCCAGGGAGGTATCCACCCGCGTCATTTCGGCAATCACCAGCCCAGCAAAGAGTGAGCTGTAGCCCTGCTGCACAGGGGTGCTCAGGTTCAATTCCGCCAATTTGGGGAGCAGGTGTGCCGGGAACTCGGCGGCATCCCACCAACCGGTGGCGTGTGGCTCAACCTCAGCGGCCAGAAAGTCCCGTACTTCCTGAAGCTTCTGCTGTTCATGCGGAGGCAGTTGGGCAGCTACGTCAAAAAAGTCCCCGCTGGGGAGCTGTTCGGAACTCACTTTGGCTGCATGCGGATGGCGCCGTCCAGGCGAATCGTCTCGCCATTGAGCATGGCGTTGGCAATGATGTGCTCAGCCAACGCGGCGTATTCGTCTGCCTTACCCAACCGGGACGGGTGCGGTATCTGTGCGGCCAGCGAGTCCTGCGCATCCTGCGGCAGGCCTGCCATCATAGGAGTTTCGAAGATCCCAGGTGCAATAGTCATGACTCGGATTTGCTGCCGTGCAAACTCTCGCGCCAGCGGCAGAGTCATGGCGGCCACGGCACCCTTGGATGCCGAGTAGGCGGGCTGCCCAATCTGCCCGTCAAAGGCAGCTACAGAGGCGGTATTGATGATTACCCCGCGCTCGGACGTGTTGAATTCGCCAATCACTGGCTCCGTCTTGACCATGGCCTCCGCAGCGAGGCGAATCACGTTGAAGGTACCGATCAGGTTGATCTGGATGACCTTCGCAAACGTTGCCAGCGGCAACACGCCCTCGCGCCCCAACACCTTTCCTGGAGTGGCAATCCCGGCGCAATTCACCACAATGCGCAGGTTCCCTAAGCCGGTTGCGACACGCACGGCAGCCTGGACCTGCTCCTCGTTCGTCACATCCGCGGGGGCAAAAGCGGCTCGATCACCGAGCTCTGCGGCCAGTTCCGCGCCCTTGGATTGCGGAAGGTCCACCAGCACGACGGCGGCACCACCAGCATGCAGGCGGCGGGCCGTTGCGGCACCTAGGCCGGAGGCTCCGCCAGTAATCAAGGCTACGGTATTGGCAAGTTCCACTTGTCTCTCCTCATCGAGCTAACACAGTTAGTCCATGCTAACTGAAATGGCCCGTGTTCGATAGG
>JABBNV010000040.1:0-1349 GCA_019352125.1 Acidobacteriota bacterium
CTACGACCAATTCGGCCTTGGTATAAATGTGCGGTTCGGCCGGTGACTTGAGTACCCACATTCCCAACATGCCCGCTGCCGTAACACATGCTGGTTCTGCGGGCAACGAACGAATAGCTCTCAGAGTGGCCGGAGCATTCGCTGTGGCGTAGACACCCCTGGCTATCCGCTGTACACGCCCGTCAGCGAGGGCAAGCCGAAGCTCGGGCCACCCAATATTGGCAGACTCCAAGGATTTGGCACGGGCCACCCCGCCAAATTGTTCAATGACAGCTTCTATTGTTCTCATTCGGCTAGTTCACGGGGTGCAGGCCGCCGTCACCAGAGCATCTACGCCGAATGTGCACAACATTCGGTTGCGAACCTGTTGAGGAGGAAGCGTCGCTCTCCCCGTCCGTGGCGCATGTCCCTATGTTCGAGGTTCCCGGGGACATAACACCAATATGTCCACGGGAAGCGCAGAAAAAGGGACATGCGCTGCGGAGGGACATGCGCTGCGGAGGGAGGGTGGTGGGCTAGGCGGTTGAGGTGGGGATATCTTCGGTGTCAGGAAGTTTCTTCATGGTCAGCAGCGGGGAGAACGCCACCGCCGCTACTGCCAGGAATCCCCCCAGGGCGCCGATCCACAGTGTTGGCAACATTCCCAGCGTCGATGCCAGCACGCCGGAAACGAGTGCGGAAATGGGCATCACACCGTACACAACAAAGCGAATCGACGCGTTCATTCGGCCCAGCAAGCGCGGTGGGCAGACACGTTGCCGCATGCTGACCTGCATGATGTTGTACGCCAGCACCGCAAAGGTGAAGCCAAACTCAGAAATCATCAACAGAATGAGGGCAAACCACTTGCCGTGAACCAGGGCGGCTACGGGAACCAAGAGTACAAACAGCACCGAGAACAGCGCAGCAACGGGAATCAGCGTCCCCTCGCCGATCTTGCGTGCCAAAGGCACTGCACTAAAAGCGCCCAGCATGCCACCCACGGATCCAACGGAGAGAATCACGCCCAGACCGGCTGCACCCAGATCAAGCTGCCGCAGCACCAGCACGGGGAACATGGTGTACGTAATAGCTGAAAACAGATTCAAGCCCGCTGTACTGAGCACTATCCGGCTAATCAGCGGGTGGTGAACAACAAACGCCAGCCCTTCCTTGATCTCTACCGTCAGTGGGCGCCGCCCCTGCGCACCCACGGGCTCCTCGTCATCGCGCGTTCTCCAGAGGAACAAGGCGGATGCCAAATATCCCAACGCTTCACCGACAAAAAGTAGTGGTGCACTCACAACAGTGAGGAGAAATCCTCCAACGCCGGGTCCTGCAATTCGCGCAATTTGCGCGCTGGCCTCCAG
>JABBNV010000040.1:1359-2285 GCA_019352125.1 Acidobacteriota bacterium
CTGGTACAGCGGGGCGGTGTACCAGAATGGGGATGAAGCTCTGGTAGGAAACGTCAAAAAAAACCGTCGCAACGCCGACAATTCCGGCAACGATGAACAGGTGCCACATCTGCAGGACGTGCCCCCACCACAGCACCGGCACAACCATCATGGCCACCATCCGCACCACGTCCGCAATGATCATGACGCGGCGCTTTATCCACCGGTCCACCCATGCGCCAGCAGGTAACCCCACCACCAGAAACGCCGCCATGGAGGCAGCGTTCAACACACCGACCTCAAACTCACTAGCTCCTAGCAAGGTCACTGCCAGCACAGGTAAGACGAGTTGTCCCAGTTGGGCCCCAAGTTGGCTGATGGTTTGCCCGGACCAGAACTTGAGAAAGTTCGGGCTGCGCAGCAGGGATGGCGCTTGCAGCCCGTTATTCGCGTTAGTCACACCCCAGCCTTACTCTCGCAACACACGGTGTCAAACACGGTCAATAACGTTCGTGCAACAAGGTAACGCTACTTCCTAATTCCGCCGTGCCGAAGCACTGCCGCACAAAGCCAGGCAGCGGCAGGCGTGACGACGGCGATACCGTACAGCCACAGATTTCCCTGCAGGTTGTTGATGATGAGTCCATAGCCACCACGCGGAATTGCCAACAGCCCTGCCGTTGCGTAGCTGCCGGCGCCGCACAGTACCGAGAACCAGCCAGAACGCAGCCAGAGTCCAGTCCACAATGCCGCACAGAACATCAGCATAAGAGCTGAAACCGCGCCCCACGGTAGCGAGACGCCCAGCAGTTGCTGGGTTTGCAGGTGCAGAATGGTTCCCACCGCTGCGGTTAGCGCGCCCAGCACAGCTGCCACTACAACGCGCACCACTACGGCGCCGCGTCTTGGGGCGGCCGCGCGGTAGCTCCGGCTCACGCTTTGCGCTC
>JABBNV010000040.1:2295-5573 GCA_019352125.1 Acidobacteriota bacterium
GCGCTCCACCGGCAGAAACGCCTCGCTGGCGGAAATATCTTTCCAGACATTGTCGCTCAGCGCGTAGCGTGCGCCAGCAACAGTTATTTGGGTCCGGTGCGCCCGCATAGCCTCAGTTTTAGCCACCAAAGAACCAACGACGACGACGGGCCGGTTCCCCTCGGGCAGCGGCCTTTCCGGCCGGTCACTGACAATGCTGAACACGCGGGGCACCTTCCACCCTGCATCAGCTGCGAAAGCGAGCGCCTCCATGGTCAGCTCGTGCGTTTGCACATGGTCCGGGTGCCCGTAACCGCCGTCCGCTGCGTAGGTAACTACTACGTCGGGGAGAAATTCAAGAATCAAAGCTGCCGCGTGTGCGGCCGTTTCAGCCAGAGGCGCTCGGCTCAGTGATCCGGGAAGCACTGTATCCGCCACCGTAGCCCGCCCGTCCGGGCCCCACTGCATCCCGGAGTCCCGGTAGTCCACCGGTTGCCTGCCGGGTTCCAGTGCCCCGGGTGAACCCAACCAGTAGTGCTTCTGGACACCCAGGGCCGCCAGAGCCTGGGCCAACTCAGCGGAACGAACCTGTGCCAGCCCAGCGCCGCCGTCGTCGGCCTTCCCTGGCGCGACCTCAAGGTGCTCCAGCTCCGGCGGTATCACCTCGCCCAACTCACCTCGAGTACACGTCAAGAGCGCAACGGAACAGCCTGCGGCAGCATAGAAAGCCATGGTGGCACCAGTAACAATGGTTTCGTCATCCGGATGGGCATGCACAAACAGAAGCCGGAAAACGCCATCCGCGGCAGAGGGCGTTAAGGGCAACAGCCCGCCCCCCAAATCAAGGGAAGCGGGCTGTTGGTCAGTCATACCTTCAGTCTATGACTTGGCGCGTGAGCGGAATGCCTTGGCACGCTCACTGGCATCCAGGATGACCTTGCGAATGCGAATGGACTCCGGAGTAACCTCAACACACTCGTCTTCGCGGGCGAATTCCAAGGACTCTTCCAGGGTCAGATCCCGCGGCGGCGTCATATTCTCGAAGGTGTCCGAGGAAGCTGCACGCATGTTGGTGAGCTGCTTTTCGCGGGTGATGTTGACATCCATGTCATCGGCGCGCGAGTTCTCGCCAACAATCATGCCCTCGTATACCTCTGAGGTGGGCTGAACGAAGAACGTCATGCGTTCCTGCAGCTTGATCATCGCGAATGGGGTGACAACGCCTGAGCGGTCAGCCACGATCGAACCGTTCGTGCGGTATTCGATGGGGCCGGCCCACGGCTCGTAGCCCTCGGCCAGCGAGGACGCGATGCCTGCACCACGGGTGTCCGTCAAGAAACGAGTCCGGAAACCGATCAGGCCTCGGGCGGGAACGATGAATTCCATGCGGCACCAGCCGGTACCGTGGTTGGCCATGTTGGTCATGCGGCCCTTGCGAGCGGCCATCAACTGAGTTACGGCGCCCAAGTATTCCTCGGGTACGTCGATGGTCATGAGTTCCATCGGCTCGTGCACCTTGCCATCAACTAGCTTGGTCACAACTTGCGGCTTACCAACGGTCAGCTCGAAGCCTTCGCGACGCATCTGCTCAACGAGGATGGACAGAGCCAATTCACCACGGCCCTGAACTTCCCAAGCATCCGGACGCTCCGTGGGGAGAACGTTCAAGGAAACGTTACCCACGAGTTCCTTGTCGAGACGGTCCTTGACCTGGCGTGCGGTGACCTTGTGGCCCTTGACCTTACCGGCGATCGGCGAGGTGTTGATACCGATGGTCATGGAGATTGCCGGCGGGTCAACCGTGATCAACGGCAACGGTGCCGGGTTTTCTACGTCGGTCAGAGTCTCGCCAATGGTGATGTCCTCAATGCCGGCAACAGCAACAATTTCGCCGGGGCCAGCGGACTCAGCAGGAACACGGGTCAAAGCCTGGGTAGCCAGCAGTTCGGTGATCTTGACGGGCTTGATGGAGCCATCTGCGCGGCACCAAGCAACGGTCTGGCCCTTGGTCAAGGTGCCGTTGAAGATACGCAGCAGTGCCAAACGGCCCAAGAACGGTGAAGCGTCCAAGTTGGTGACGTGCGCCTGCAGCACACCATTCGGGTTGTAGGTGGGAGCCGGGATGTGATCGATGATTGTCTTGAACAACGGCTCAAGGTCCTCGTTATCCGGTGCGGTGCCGTTTTCCGGCTGATCGGTGGAGGCTCGGCCCAACTTGCCGGACGCGTAAACAACCGGAACGTTCAAAACGGCGTCGAGGTCCAAGTCCGGAACTTCATCAGCCATGTCAGAGGCGAGGCCCAGGAGCAAGTCCATGGACTCGTGCACTACTTCGTCAATCCGCGCGTCAGGGCGGTCCGTCTTGTTGACCAACAGAATGACGGGGAGCTTTGCGGCGAGTGCCTTACGCAGCACAAAGCGGGTCTGCGGGAGCGGGCCTTCGGAAGCGTCAACGAGGAGAACCACACCGTCAACCATGGACAGACCGCGCTCAACCTCGCCACCGAAGTCAGCGTGGCCCGGGGTATCAATAACGTTGATCGTCATGACCTGGCCGTTGGCGGAGGGACCGTTGTAAGCCACGGTGGTGTTCTTGGCCAAAATGGTGATGCCCTTTTCACGTTCCAGGTCACCGGAGTCCATTACGCGGTCAGCAACGACGCCGTGATCAGCGAAGGAGTGAGTCTGCTTGAGCATGGCGTCCACCAAAGTGGTCTTGCCATGGTCAACGTGGGCCACAATGGCGACGTTGCGCAGATCGGAGCGCGAGGCTGTATTGAGGTTGCTTTCAGACATGCGTAAAGACTCGTTTCGATGTGTTCCGTGATCCGGGCCGGCAAGCCCGCAGTGGTATCCGATCAGGCGAATCCTGACGAACGGGAGGCCCGCAAATGTGGGCAGACTATTTTATTCTAATGCCCATTGGCTAATAGACATAAAGAGTGGTAGTTGTCTCCTGTAAAAGTGTCCGGAATCACTAGGTGAATCTGGCGGTAGTACCGCACACTTAGATGGACAATTTTATTAGTAAAGCTGGAGATTTCATGCGCCACACCACCCTACGCACCTGGCTGATTGCACCGTTAGTTGCGGCGGCAGTTTTGGCAGCCAGTGTAATCATGGGCGGCACTCCATCCACAGCCGATGCACTGACATTTAATCAGGCCTCTGGACGCAGCGAAGTCGTCACCAATGACGTGGCGCAAACGGCCCTGTTGGTGGGCGATTCTCAGTCTGCCGGTGCTGCGGGTGTACCGAGCACCAGCACCTGGCCGGTGCAGGCTCTGAATCGGTTGGGC